>JAAZNB010000502.1 GCA_012798515.1 Chloroflexota bacterium | reverse complement strand
GGCCAAACCACGCCGCAGCAGACCGAGCCGGGGGTGTACGTCAAATCGGTGCCGGTGATGGAAGACCCCAGTGACTAGGAGAAGGCAGAAAAAATGATCCCTGAAACGATCCTGTACGTGCTTTTCGGCCTGATCATTGTCAGCACTGCCATCGCCATGCTGCTCAGCCGCAACGCCGTCTACGCCGCCCTATTCCTGGTGCTCAATTTTGCCACGGTGGCGCTGCTGTACCTGATGCTGGGGGCGCCGTTCATCTCGCTGGTGCAGGTAACCGTGTATGCCGGCTCGATCATGGTGCTGTTCCTGTTCGTGATCATGCTGCTGGGCGCCGAGCACCTGGGCGGGGAGCAGCCCTTTGGCCGCCAGCGCGCCGTGGCGGTAGGCCTGGGATTGGTCTTCCTGGTCGAGCTGGCGCTGTTCTTATTATGGCGCGGCGGGATGACGACCGTGGTGGCTGCACCGGCCACGCCCGGCTTTGGCAGCCCTGCGGAGATCGGCAAGATCCTGTTCCAGCAATATGCCCTGCCGTTCGAGGTCACCGGGATCATCCTGCTGGCGGCCACGGTGGGCGCCATCCTGTTTACGCGCGGCGACGTACGTTCGGCGCGCAAGAAATAAAGTGAACCAATAGACCCCTCGTAGCGTACGGGGGAGGGAGGGACCGGCATTATGCCTATTTATTATTTCTTGGGTCTTTCGGCATTCATGTTCGTGATCGGTTTCCTGGGTGTGTTGACCCGCCGCAACGCCCTGGTGATCTTTATGTCCCTGGAGATGATGTTCAATTCGGCCAACCTGGTATTCGTGACCTTTGCGGCGTATTACCAGTCGATGGTCGGGCAGCTCTCGGTGTTCTTCGTGATGACCGTGGCGGCGGCTGAGGTGGCGGTGGGCCTGGCGCTGATGGTAGAGATCTTCCGCACCAAGCACAGTATCGACGTGGACCAGATGAGCAACCTGAAAGGGTAGCCCGGCCGGCGCACAGGTTTAATCATTACAGGAGGATGCCAATGCCAGGTATAGAATCTATGGCGCCATTTACACCGCTGCTGATCGGTTTGCCCTTGGCAGGGATATTGATCAATTTGCTCGCCGGGCGCCGGCTGGGAGAAGCCGGGGTGGGCCTGGTGGCCAGCCTGGCTACCGGCCTGTCGTTTGGGCTGGCGGTGCTGTTGGCCGTTGGCCTGGGACAGCACCCACAAGCTGTGATCATCCCGCTGGCTGACTGGATCAGCGTGGGGGATTTCAACGCGGCCTGGGCCCTGCGCGTGGATACCCTGTCGGTCACCATGATGCTGGTGGTCACCGGGGTGGGTACGTTGATCCACATTTACGCCATCGGATACATGCACAGCGACGTGCGCCACAATGGCGATCCCGGCCGCTTTC
This sequence comes from Chloroflexota bacterium, assembly GCA_012798515.1. Taxonomy (GTDB): domain Bacteria; phylum Chloroflexota; class Anaerolineae; order Anaerolineales; family Anaerolineaceae; genus JAAZNB01. The sequence continues at coordinate 13,353 of JAAZNB010000502.1, read as the reverse complement.
GCCGTTTCTTCGTATATTTCAACCTGTTCATCCTGGCCATGTTGGTGCTGGTCACCGCCGATAACTACCTGATGTTGTTCGTGGGCTGGGAAGGGGTCGGCCTGTGTTCTTATCTGTTGATCGGTTTCTGGTTCGAGAAGGGGGCCGAGGGCCTGGGCAACGCCCGGGCGGCCAAGAAGGCCTTTATCGTCAATCGCATCGGCGACTTCGGCTTGCTGGTGGCCATCTTCATGCTGTTCTGGTTCTTTGGCACGCTCAGCTTCGACGGCGTGTTCGAGCAGGCGCCGCAGATCGCCGCGGCCGCGCCGGCAGCTGTACTGGCCATCACCCTGTTCATGCTGCTGGGAGTCACCGGTAAATCGGCCCAGCTCCCGCTGTACGTGTGGCTGCCGGATGCCATGGCCGGCCCGACCCCGGTCTCGGCCCTGATCCATGCCGCCACGATGGTGACGGCGGGCGTATACCTGGTGGCGCGTTCCAGCCCCTTGTTCATGCAAGTACCACTGGCCCAGAGCGTGGTCACCTGGGTGGGGGCGCTGACCGCCCTGTTCGCGGCGACCATTGCCGTGGCGCAGTTTGACATCAAGAAAGTGCTGGCCTATTCCACCATCAGCCAGTTAGGATTCATGGTGGCGGCGGTGGGCATGGGCGCCTACGTGGCGGGCATGTTCCACCTGGCGACGCACGCCTTTTTCAAGGCGCTGCTCTTCCTGGCGGCCGGTTCGGTGATCCTGGGGATGGAACACGGCCATTCGGCCGGGCACCCGGGCGAGGAACAGACCCAGGTGGCGGCCGGGCCCGACCCGCAGGACATGCGCAATATGGGCGGCCTGGGCCAGCGCATGCCGACGACTTTCTGGGTTTACCTGGTCGGCGCACTGGCGCTGTCCGGGATTGCGCCTCTGTCGGGGTTCTTCTCTAAAGACGAGATCCTGGTGGCGGCGCGCACGACTTCACTGCCGGTTTACCTGGTGCTGGCTGCGGCGGCCTTCCTGACCGCTTTTTACATGGGACGCCAGCTGTGGCTGGTGTTCTTTGGCCAGCCGCGCACCCAGGCGGCTTCGCACGCCCGTGAGAACCCGGCCATCATCACCACGCCGCTGGTCATCCTGGCCTTGCTGGCCGTCTTCGGCGGGTTGATCAACCTGCCTGGCCTGTTGCCCCTGGAACACTGGCTGGAACACAGCCTGGAACACAACCTGGCCGTACCGTTCGAGTGGTCCGTGGCGGCCATTTCGTTTGGCCTGGCCCTGTTGGGGCTGCTGGTAGCCTGGAGCGTCTATGGACGGCGCAAAGTCCTGGCCACGCCGCAGTCGCCCGATCCCCTGGCGGCCCGCCTGGGGGCCCTGTACCGGGGCATGCAGGAGAAGTGGTGGGTGGATGAGCTGTACCAGGCGGTCGTGGTCCGTCCTTACCAGGGATTATCGCGTTTCCTGGCTCAGCCGGTCGACCAGGGAGGGATCGATGGCCTGGTGAACGGCTTTGGGACGGTGATGGCGGCCCTGGCCCGCCAATTGAGCAAACTGCAGAACGGGTTTGTGCGCAATTATGCCCTGGCAGTGCTGTTTGGCGTGGTCGCCATCCTGACGTATCTGGTCTTGCGGTAGGCGGACGGTGACTGCTCCCGGAACGCTGATCGCTCAAGGTGTGTTTGAGGTCCATCTATGACATTATTTACTCATCCGCTTACGCTGGTGACCTTATCCCCGCTGCTGGGAGTGCTGGTGATCGCATTTCTAGGCGAACAGCACAAGAAAGCCATCCGCTGGACGGCGCTGCTGTCTTCCCTGCTGACCTTTGCCCTCTCGTTGTGGGTCCTGGCGCAGTTCGACCGCAGCGTGGCCGGCTTGCAGATGGAGGTCAACCAGCCCTGGCTGGCCTTTGGCCAGACGGCCGTTGCCTTTCACCTGGGGATCGACGGCTTGAGCCTGTTGATGCTACTGCTGACCACCCTGCTGACCCCGATCGCGCTCCTTTCCACCTGGTCTGCGGTGGAAGAGCGGGTCAAGGGCTTCATGGTGTTCTTCCTGCTGCTGGAAGTGGCCATGGTGGGGGTCTTCCTGGCCCAGGACCTGGTCTTATTCTTCATTTTCTGGGAATTTACCCTGGTGCCGATGTATTTCCTGATCGGCATCTGGGGCGGCGAGCGCCGCATCTACGCCGCGGTCAAGTTCTTCCTGTTTACCATGGCCGGTTCGATGTTGATGCTGCTGGCCATTCTGTACCTGGGCTTGCAGACCGGCACCTTCTCGGTGCCCGACCTGGTGGCCGGGCGGGGGGCGTTCGCCGCCGCCCAGACCTGGCTGTTCCTGGCTTTTGCCGTAGCCTTTGCGATCAAAGTGCCCATGTGGCCATTGCACACCTGGCTGCCCGACGCCCACGTAGAGGCACCCACTGCCGGCTCGGTGATCCTGGCCGGGGTGCTGCTCAAGATGGGCGCTTACGGTTTCCTGCGTTTCAACCTGCCGCTCTTCCCGCAAGCTGCGGTGCAGTTTGCGCCCTGGATGGCAGGCCTGGCGGTGATCGGTATCTTATACGGGGCGGCGGTGTCCTACGTGCAGAAGGACGTCAAGAAACTGGTAGCTTATTCTTCGGTCAGCCACCTGGGCTTTGTCATGTTGGGTATCTTTGCACTCAACCCGCAGGGCGTGGCCGGGGGCATCCTGCAAATGGTCAACCATGGCCTCAGCACCGGGGCGTTGTTCCTCATCGTGGGCATGCTCTACGAGCGCCGGCACACGCGCGACCTGGCGGCCTTTGGCGGGTTGTGGAAGGTGCTGCCGGTGATGGGGACCCTGGCCCTGGTGGTTACCCTGTCTTCCATGGGCCTGCCCGGTCTGAACGGTTTTGTGGGCGAGTTTACCATCTTGCTGGGGGCTTTTGGTTCACAGGTATTGGGCAGCGCCTGGTTTGCCGGCCTGGCGACGCTGGGGGTCATCCTGGCGGCGGTCTACCTGCTGCACATGTTTGAACGGGTCTTCCTCGGCCCGGTGACGCAAACCGAAAACCAGCGCCTGGCAGAGATCACCCCGCGCGAGATCGTGACCCTGGCTCCACTGCTGATCCTGATCCTGTGGATCGGGATCTATCCCAAGCCTTTCCTGGCCTTGTTGGACCCGACGGTCACGCAGATTGTCGCCCTGGTGCAATCAACGGCCGTGGCGCTGCATTAGCGGAGAGTGAACGATGACGTTTTCTGACCTGCTTGTAATTCTCCCGCTCGTCGTCCTGGTGGTGTGGGGCGTGTTGCTCTTATTGGTCGATCTATGGGTGCCCAAAGAACGCAAGGGCATCACAGCCTTGCTGGCGGCCGGCGGCCTGCTGGCGGCCCTGGGCGCGGTTACAGCCTCGATCGGCCAACCGCCCCAGATGGCTTTCAACGATACCGTTGTGGTGGATGGCTTCGCCCTCTTCCTGGACGTGATCTTCCTGGTCAGCGGCCTGCTGGGGGTGGCGCTGGCTTACCGCTATTTGCAACGCATGAACATCGAGCGCGGCGAGTATTATTCGCTGCTGCTGTTCACTATCGCCGGGATGCTGTTGATGACCTACGCCTACGACCTGATCCTGGTCTTCCTGGCCCTGGAACTGCTTTCTATCCCGCTCTACCTGTTGGCCGGTTTCGTGCGCCTGCGCCAGGATTCGGAAGAGGCGGCGTTGAAGTACTTCCTGCTGGGCTCGTTTTCTTCGGGCTTCGTCCTCTACGGCATTGCCCTGATCTTCGGCGCCACGGCCCACACCGACCTGCCCGGGGTGGTGGCGGCTGTGGCCGCGGGGGAAATCTTCAACCCGGCGCTGTTTGTGGCGGGCGCTGCCTTGCTGCTGGTGGGGTTTGCCTTCAAATCGGCCATCGTGCCCTTCCACATGTGGACGCCGGACGTGTACCACGGGGCGCCCTCGCCGGTGACAGCTTTCATGTCGGTGGGCGCCAAGGCCGCCGGGTTTGCCGCCCTGATGCGCGTGTTCGTGGTGGCCTTCCCCAGCCTGGCCACGGACCTGACCCCCGTGCTGTGGGGCCTGGCGGCGCTGACTATGGTGGTGGGGAACGTGCTGGCCCTCGCCCAGAACAATATCAAGCGCCTGCTGGCCTATTCCAGCATCGCTCATTCGGGCTACCTGTTGATGGCCTTTGTGCCCTACGGGCAGGGGCAGGTGCTGAGCGATTCGATCGCTGCCATGCTGTTCTACCTGGTGGCTTACAGCCTGGCCACCCTGGGCGCCTGGGCGGTGGTGATCACCCTGGAGCAGTCCGAGGGCCGCGGGTTGACCATCAACAGCTACGCCGGCCTGGCGCGGCGGCACCCGCTGATGGCCTTGAGCATGGCGGTGTTTATGCTGTCGTTTACCGGCGTGCCGCTTACCCTGGGCTTCTGGGGCAAGCTGTACCTGTTCCGTACGGCCATCGAGGGCGGTTTTACCGGCCTGGCCGTGATCGGTTTGCTGGCCTCGATTGTCTCGGCTTATTACTATCTGCGCGTGATCGTGGTGATGTATTTCCAGCCGGGCGAGCCGGAAGCCTCGCCGGACCGGTGGGTCAGCCTGACGGCTGCGGCTACCGCGCTGGGGGTCGTGCTGATCTCGTTCGTTCCCGGCGTGCTGTTGAACCTGGCGCTCCAGGCTGTCATGCGCATGTGAGTGAGCAAGGGTGTGATTTTATACAGCCCGGGTCATCTGGCCCGGGCTGTTTTCGTCTGGAAGGTAAAAAGAGAGGTTTGCCGTTCGGGCGAGTATATTGGGTAGCCCCCCGGGGGGCGTTATAATTGTTTTGACTTTCTTATCCACCGAGAGACAATGACCGTTTCCCGATCCAAAGTAATTTCCTGGTTGTCGATCTTTGCAGAACTGTTGCTGGCCGGCCTGGCGCTGGCCGCGGTGTTCATCATCCTGACCAACCGCGCTCCCAACCTGCTGCGCCCGTTGAGTATCGCGGTGCGCTCGGCCTTTACCCTGGTCTTTCCTCTGGCAGGGGTGGGGCTGTACGCCGCCATGCGTCTGCCGGGCCGGGCCGGGCGCGGATTGGCCTGGCTGGTCGGGTTGGCCCTGTTCAGCCTGGCGCTGGCCGGCCTGTGGGCCGGCGGACAGAACACTTCTTTCGTGGTGAGTGGACTGCTGCCCTGGAGTGACGCAGCCAATTATTACGCCGACGCCCAACGTTTGTTGGACGGGCAGCGCTTTGCCTCGATTGCCTCGCGCCGGCCGCTGGCGACCGGGCTGTTGGCGGTGTGGATGGCGGTGAGCGGCCGCAACCTGATGATCACCCAGGCGCTGCTGGTTTTGATGACCGCCGTGGCTTGCATCCTGGCGGCCCTGGAAGTGCGCCGCACCCACGGGGCGGCCGCCGCGGCGCTGGCGCTGCTGGTGATGTTCTTCTTTTACCGTCGTTTTGCCGGCGCCCTGGTCAGCGAGCACCTCGGCCTGGCCCTGGGCGCCCTGGGTTTCGCCCTGTTGTGGCGCGGGGCGGGGACGGGCAGCCCCAAAGCGCTGCTGGGCGGTGTGTTTTTAACCACCCTGGCGCTCAATGCACGCGCCGGGGCCTTTTTCGTGCTGCCGGCGTTGTTGTTGTGGGCCGGCTGGCACTGGCGTGGGGAGCGGCGTTTTTCCTGGGGCTGGGCCGCGGCGGCCGGGGGCGTGGTTGCCCTGGGCTTTCTGGTCAACACACTGATGTACCAACGCTTGGGTTCGCCGGACATTACCCCCTTTGCCAACTTTGCCGATTCGTTCTACGGCGTGGCCATCGGCGGCGAGGGCTGGGACCGGGCGTTGATCGACCATCCCGAGCTGGCCGGGTTGAGCGAGCGCCAGCGCGCCGGGCAGGTGATGGCCTATGCCTGGGAAGCGATCCGCCAGAACCCGGCCGGCCTGCTGCGTGGCGTGCTCTCACAGTATGAATTTTTTCTGGCCCGCCCGGGGTACAGCCTGTATTCCTACCTGAGCGGGGAGAACTGGCTGGTCTCCCGCCTGGTCGAATGGGTTATGGACGCCCTGTGCCTGGCGGGCCTGCTCGCCTGGCTGCGCCGGCGGACGGATTCCTACGGAACTATGCTGGTCCTGGCGGCGGCCGGGATCCTGCTCTCGGTGCCGTTTGCGCCCCCGGCGCACACCAACCAGGTGCGCGCTTATGCCGCCAGCGTTCCATTCCTGGCGGCGCTGCCGGGATACGGGCTGTGGTGGTGCTTAGACCGGCTGAAGCTGGGCCGGCTCCAGCCGCCGGCGGCCGGCCCCGGGCGGCATCCCGGGCTGGGATGGTACGCGGGGCTGCTGGCAACCTTGGCCCTGGCCGGCCCGTGGGTCCTGGCGCAGGCAGGCAGCCCGCCGCCCGGGGCGGCGGTGGCCTGTGAGGCCGGGCTCAGCGGCGTGGTCGTGCAGCTAAACCCGGCGGCGCACCTCAATATCCATCGGGAAGAGGAATTCTTTCTGGATTGGACGCCCGATTTCCATCGCGGGCGCTTTGCCGTGCGCGTCCACGACCTGCCGAACAGCGATGCCAGCGGGGTGTTCGACCGCATCGCCGCGCCCAGTACGCTGGAGCTGGCTTATGAGCCGGCCAGCGGCAGCGGGGTGTGGCTGGTGACGGATGGGAACGCGTACCCGCCGGACGGCGGCCTGGCGCTGGCCTGTGGGCGCTGGGGGGGCGATCCTGTCGAACAGCGCTACCGCTTTTTCTATGCCAGTCAGGTTGAAAGTCTGGATAGGGAGTAGAAGCCCCGCTCAGGGTTGGCGGGTGAGCAGCCAGGGGGATTGGAGGTTCAAGGCGATATCCAGGCTGGCGATCTCCGGTGATTGCCTGGCCAGGTTCTCGACCAGGGTGACGTACTGTTCCAGCACGGGTTGCAGGTTGTCTTCTGTCCACTGGCCGCCGCGCAGCTCGCTCTGGCTAAAGCTGTCGATAGATACCACGGCCGGGAAGCTCTTGCCGGCCAGCGTGTCGGTGTTCGAACCGCTGGGGAATTCGGGGACGGCGCTGGTCCAACTGCAACGCACCTCTCCTTGCGTGACCGTTACCTGTAAATTGAACTGCGGCTGGCCCCCGGCGCCCAGGGTTACGCTTCCGGACAGGCTGTTGCGGCTGTCGGAGGTGCAGCTGGCGCTCAGGATGGCCTGGCCGGTGGTGTTGTAGTCTATGTGGGCGCTGGTGACGCTGTGCGCCGTCCCGCTAACGCTGCCGTCACAGGCGATGGTGATATCTAAATCAGCGCGGCCTTGCTGGGTGAGAACGTCCGCATCCGGCACGGCGATGATGTCGCCGTGGCTGTCACGGACCCGGGTGTTGCGCCATCCACCGCTGCCGCTTAGGATGGCCGCGCCGAGGTAATGCCCGGCGGGCACCGGTGAGGCACAGTTTTCAGGGGGCGGGGGCAGGGCCACGGTGGATAGCGGGACAGGGGGGATATCCAGGCTGCCGCTCTGGGTAGGCGCCGGCAAGGCGGCCGGCGGGGTGAGCGGTGGATTGGCAAAGGGACTACACGCGGCCAGTAAGAAGCTCAGGCTCAACCCGGTCGCCAGAATGCCCCTTTGGAGTTTCACTGCTTTCATCGAAGTACTCCTAAACGATGCTCGAACGAATAAAAAGATCCAGGTGAATTGGATTCTGCAAGTCCATTATACCGCTTCACGGGTGCGGTAGCCGCCACGGGCATCATATACCCGTTCTCCGGGCATCATATACCCGTTTTACGGGCATTGTATACCCGCTACCATGGGTAGAAGACCGGTCCTCAGCGGGTATACACGGAATGCCGGACCGGTGGACGGCCGGATGGATTGCGGGCAATTGGATATCTTTATTGTATGAGATACTGGCGCCGGGTACAAGCGCCAGTTTGCTGTCCTTCTGGCTGCCAGAGCTACTATAATCTATACAACGCCAGTTGAAAAAAATAGCTTTTGTGCCTTTTCCGGCCTAGCCCGCATTCAGACGATAGAGCAACCTGGCGTTCCGAAAGGCCTCCCTGAGATGGAACCGCCGCTGATTGCCACGAAACTGTATCTCCCCCGGCCGCACGCGGATGCGATCCCCCGCCCGCGCCTGGTGGCGCGGCTCAACGAGCTGCCCGGCTGCCGCCTGGCGCTGCTTTCAGCCCCGGCGGGCTTTGGCAAGACCACGCTGCTCAGCCAGTGGCTGCGCCAGCAGTCCATCCCGGCCGGTTGGGTGACCCTGGACGAGGACGACGACAGCCCCGCGGCGTTAAGCCGCTACCTGGCGGCCGGTTGGCAATCTGCCCTGCCCGGGGTGGGGGAGACGGCCCTGGCCATGCTGGCCGCCACGCCGCCGGCCCCGGTGGAAGATGCACTCATTGCCTTGCTCAATGAGCTGGCCGGCAGGCGGCAGGCGGCCATCCTGGTGCTGGATGATTATCACGCCATCCGTTCCCCGGCCGCCCAGGCGGCCCTGGCTTTCATGCTGCGCCACCTTCCCCCCGAGGCCTGCCTGGTGCTTTCCAGCCGCACCCGCCCGTCATTATCACTGGCGCGCCTGCGCGGGCAAGGCCAGGCGCTGCAGCTGGACGAAAACGACCTGCGCTTCACCCTGGAAGAGGCAGCCCAACTGCTGCGCCGGGCCGCCCGGCAAGATTTTGGCGAGGACGAAGTGGCCGCCCTGGTCCAGCGCTGCGAGGGTTGGGTGGCAGCTTTACAGATGACGGCGGCCGGGCTGCGAGCGCAACCGGCCGCCGCCGGTCTGGCCGAGTGCGCCGCGGCCGGCGACCGGCAGGTGATGGATTATCTACTGGAAGAGGTTTTCCAACGCCAGACAGAAGACGTGCAGCAGTTTCTGCTGCAAACTGCGCTGCTCAAACGCCTGAGCGGGCCGCTGTGTGACGCGTTGACCGGTCGCAGCGACGGGCAGGCCGTCTTGGAGGCGCTGGAAGGGGCCAACCTGTTCCTGGCGCCCCTGGACGCAGAGCGGCGCTGGTACCGGTATCACGCCCTGTTTGCCCGCCTGTTACAGGCGCGTCTGCGCCGTCGCGGCGCCTGGGACGTGCCGGCGCTGTACCGGCGGGCGGCCACGTGGTGCCAGGCACAGGGCCTGTACGCGGAGGCGCTTGAGTATGCGCTGTTGGCCGGCGATCCCGAATGGGCGGCCCAACTACTGGAAGAGCACGAAGACGAACTCCAGGTCAAAGTCGACCGCGTCGTGGTAGCCCGCTGGCTGCAGCAGCTTCCGGAACACGTACTACGCGCCCGCCCGGCGCTGTGTATCCTGGCTGCTGCGGTGTTTTCGGCGGCCGGGGAGATTACCGCCGCCGGAGGCTGGTTGGATGTGGCCGAGAAAGCGCCGGTTTTGCCGGCCGGCGTACGCGGCAAGATCTGCGCCCTGCGGGCCTACATTGCTCATTACGGCGGCGACGAGCGCACGGCGCTCGACCAATCTCACTGTGCCCTGGAACATCTGCCCGAGGCGGATTTCTTGTGGCGGGGTGGGGTGGCTACCTTGATGGGAGACTTACTGACGCTGCGGGGTGACCTGGGGGCCGCCTACCAGGCTTATGCCGCCGCGACCGGGCCGGTACAGCGCAGTGGTAACCTGTTCGTGGTGCTCAACAATGACCTCAAGCTGGTCCAGAACCTGCGCCTGCGCGGCAGGCTGCGCCAGGCGCTGGAGGGCGGCCAGGCGGCGCTGGCGCGCGCCGGCGCGGGCGGTTACGGCCAGGCGAGTATCGCCGGCGGGTTCCACGCTCTCCTGGGGGAAATCTATTGTGAATGGCGCCAGCCGGAAGCTGCCCTGGAGCATGCCCGGCGGGCGGTAGAGTTGAGTGAGCCCGGCGCTTACGTTGTTTTGCAGGCGGTGAGCCTGCTTAGTTTGTGTAAGGTGCGCACGGCGCGAGGCGAGCTTCTCCAGGCCAGCCAGGTGATGGAGCGTCTGGAAAAGCTGGCTGCCGGGCCGGCGTTGCCGCCCTGGATGGCGGCGCAGGCGGCAGCCTGGAAGGCGCGCCTGTGGATGGCGCAAGCCGGCGACGACCCGGCGCAGCTGGAAGGGATCCGCTCCTGGCTGCAAGAGCAGCGCGACCGGGCGCGGGACTGGGGGCCGGCCGGCCTGATCGAGTATGACCTGGCCCTGGCGCGCCTCCTGGTGGCCCAGGGGCGCCTGGCGCAGGCGTCCGGCCGGTTGCAAGACGCCCTGGGCCAGGTAGAGGCGGCGGGCTGGGTCGACCGCCAGATCGAGGTCCTGGCGCTTCAAGCGGTGGTACACGCCCAGGCCGGTGACCGGGCGGCGGCCCTGGGGTGCCTGGAGCGGGCATTCGACCCGGCTATCCCCCAGGAGTATATACAAACCTTCCTCTGGCCGGGAGAACCGATGGCGCAGCTGCTGCGCCAGGCCACAGCGGCCAGGGTGGCGCCGCAGTGGTGCGGCAGGCTGCTGGCGGCCTTCCCGTCCACCGCAGCCCCGGTGCAGGGCGTAGAGCCGCTCAGTGAGCGCGAGCTGGAAGTGCTGCGCCTGATGGCCGCGGGCGCCTCTAACCAGGAAATTGCCAGGCGCCTGTTTATTTCCCTCCCCACGGTGAAGTATCACAACACCAACATCTTCGGCAAACTGGGCGTTTCCAACCGGGTGCAGGCCATCAACCGGGCGCGGGCCATGGGGCTGCTGTCTGCTGCCTGACGGACGCCCGCCGGGCGGGGAAAACCATCCTCACGCCTATACTTAAGTCGGTTCCCTTGGGCTGTTTCCCTCCGTATACTGGGTGTTTGGAGCCGTAAGGTAGCCCAGGCGGCTGCCGGGCAAAGCCGGCTCGACGGAGGTAAATGACATGACCACTCAAAACACAAGCGTAAAGATCGTGCGCGTAGCCGCGGTACAGATGCGTTCAGAGCTGGCGGCGATCGACAAGAATCTACACCGCGCCGGACAGCTGGCAGCGGAAGCTGCGGGGCAGGGGGCGCAACTGATCGTCCTGCCGGAGCTGGCGGCTTCGGGATATTCACTTTCCAGGAAGCTGTGGGACGCGGCCGAGCAGCGTGGCGGGCAAACCCAACAGTGGCTGCAAGAGACGGCGCAGCGCCTGGGTGTCTACCTGGGCATCGGCCTGATCGAGGCGCAGGGTGAGGACTTTTACGATGCCTACCTGTTGGCGGCGCCCGATGGACAGCTCGCCGGGCGCATCTATAAGACCATGGCTGAAGTCAATGTGTTCAGGCGCGCCACCAATGATCACACGGTGGAGACGGCCCTGGGAAAAATCGGCCTGGGTGTCTGCGCCGACAACCATTTCGTCCCCATGGTGCGCTTGATGCAGCAGCAGGCGGTGGACCTGATGCTCATGCCGCACGCCTGGCCGGCGCCGTTCAAGACCGGCAGGGCCGTCAGCCAGGAGGACATCCGCTTGGCCCACGAAAAGGCCCACCAGATGGCGCCGCTGTACACACGCCTGCTGGGCGTGCCGGCCGTGTTTGCCAACCAGGTGGGGCCGCGCAGCCCGGAACCGTGGGACGGCATCACCGGCAGCCTGATGACGGCGGAACTGTTCCACATGGGCGGCTGCTCTACCATTGCGGACGGCGATGGGACGGTCCTGGCGCAGTTGGACGACCACACGGAGGGAGTGATCGTGGCCGGAGTAAGCCTGGACGCCGGGCGCAAAAACTTTGCCGCCCCGGCCGGCTATGGCCATTTCGGCGGCGGGTGGATCCACGCCGGGACGCCCATGCGGGATGCCATGTGTGACCTGGATAGTTTTATCGGGCGCACGACCTACCGCTGGAGCCGTGAGCGTCGCGCCCGGGCGCGGGCGCGGGCGCAGGCAGCCCCGGGGGAGGCATAGCCGCGTGCCCGGGTAATTAATGGAAGAAAATACGTAACTACTCAGCCTGAGAAGAAAGGTTCTCCGATTTTGGGGGTGAATGGGCTGCGAAGCAGCCCATTCACCCCCAAAATCGGGCTTCTTTGCGCTAACGGCTGAGTGGTTACGAAAATACTATTTTATATAGGCGCTTAAAAAACAGGAGGCGAGTCCGGTTTTCTCGGACCCGCCTCCTCGTTTTTACGTTGCGCCGGTTGGCGGAAATAACTCCAAGCCGGTGGGCCGCCGTTTAGGCCGGGGACAGGATGCCGCGCTGTTCCATCTCCTGGCGCAGCTGCTGAGGGGAGGTGAACTGGATGGTCTGGAAGCCCAGGTTTTTGGCCCCGGTCACATTGTTGAGCGAATCGTCGATGAACAGGCATTCGCCGGCCTCGCGCCCGGTGCGTTCCAGCAGCAGGTTATAGATGGGCGGTTCGGGCTTGACCAGGCGGACCTCGCCCGAGACGATAATGTCCTCGAAGCAGTCCATGAAGGCGTATTTACGCCGTACGACGGCAAATTTTTCTGCGTCCCAGTTGGACAGCCCGTACAGGGGGTAGCCCGCATCGCGGAGTTCGTAGAGCAGGTCGACCGTGGGCTGGATGGGGCCGGAGACGGTCTCCTCCCAGCGTTCGCCGTAGGCCATGACCTCGGTATAGTAGTGGGCGTGACGCCGGGCCAGCTCGGCAACCGAGGCGTCGAAAGGATGCAGGCCTTTGTCCTGTTCCACGTTCCATTGGTGGAAGCCGATCTCGGCCAGGAAGCGCTTTACGGCTTCCGCATCGTCGTTGAAATAATGGCGGTACAGGTGGTAAGGGTTCCAGTCGAGCAGCACGCCGCCGATGTCGAAGACGATGAGGGGCAGCCTGCTGGCGGCCGGGGAGGGCGTTCCGGATTGGGTTGGGGCACGGTGGTTTTCGCTGTGTGAGCTTTGCATGGTGAGAAACCTTCAGTTGTAAAGTGTCCTTTGAATGGCGCCTGGCGCCGGGAATGCAGTTAAAGCTGTCCGAATTATAAACGCGAAAGGGCCTTCTTCCGCCATGGATAAATTCCCCCGGGCGCCGGAGAGTTCAGGCCGTGCCGGCTGAGACCAGGCGCCGGCGATGAAGGTGCGCCGGGGAGGGGCCAAACCCGGCGAGCGGTCGCGCAGACAGCGCCGGGTGATCTCGGCCGGTGTAAAGGAGCGGGATCACGCCGTTTTCCGGGATGTGCGCGGAGGATCGAGCAGCTGGTCGGCGCGAAAAGCGGCCGCGACCTGGGCGGTCTGGCTGGCCGGGCGTTTGGGCAGCTCGTCCATCAGGTAAGGTTGGGCAGCAGGTCTGCCATGGAGAACGGCTGGCCGTGGCCCGGGTAGAGGGTGTGGATCTCCAGGCTGCGCAGCTTTTCCACGCTGTCGCGGGCGCCGGCCAGATCATCCATGAGGGTACTGAGGTCAGGCTGGCGGGTGTTGTCCAGCAGGTCGCCGCAGAAAAAGTCGCCCGCAGCGGTCAGGATCCCGATGGAGCCACGCGAATGCCCGGGAATGGAAACGACCCGGGCCTCCAGGCCATACGGGGCCAGGTCGTCCCCATCCTCC
>JAAZNB010000501.1 GCA_012798515.1 Chloroflexota bacterium | reverse complement strand
TGTGCGGTCAAGAAACGGCTGGGCGTTATCTGTAGTGCGGGGCGAGCAAATTGGGGGGACGTGCAGACCCAACACCGCCGGTTCCCTTCACTGCGGATGGGGTAATTTTATTGGTTCCCTGGGTTTGTGAGAAGGGGCTGCGGCGTTTTTTGCCGTCTTTTTCCAGGGGAAGACAAGCCGGTTCCCCCGGGACGTTGACGGGCGGGGCGTAAATTTATACAATTTTGTAATCAATCCGCCTGAGGTGAAAGAGGGGGAGACTTCCGCCTGTTTTAAGAAGTCGATCAGCGGTATATCCTAGCGTGGAGAAAAAGTCATGGCCCAAACCTTTCAATGCCCTGCTTGCGGTGCTGCGCTGGACGTTCCCCAGGGGAACGAGGCAACCGTGCGCTGCCCCTACTGTGGCCAGGCGGTAATCGTACCCGAGACGCTGCGGGCGGCTTCGCCCCCGTCTGTGGCAGGGGCAGATGACGAAATCGTGCGCTTGCTGCGGAGCGGGAACAAGATCCAGGCCATCCAGATTTATCACGAGCGCTACCGGACCGGGCTGGCCGAGGCCAAACTGGCCGTCGAGCAGATTGCAGACCACCTGGATCCCCTGGAAGCGGACGGGGAAAGGCGCGTTTCTACGACGGCCTATGGTGGCCAGCGCCGGCGCCGCCCGGCCTGGGCCGGCTGGGCCATCGCCCTGCTGGCCGTGTTGATCCTGGGCGCGGCCCTGGTCCCGATGTGGTTTGCGTTTGGGGCGGCCGGTTTTGCCGTATCACAGAGTACTGACGGCCTGCCGTCCCAGGCGCCCGGCGCCGGGATGCAGGCCATGCCCCTGCCGACGCTCGCGCCCAGCCGGACCCCGGCTTATGCAGCCGTGCTGCTGCATTTCGGCAGCCCGGGCGCCGGCCCCGGGCGCTTCGAGGATGCCCGCAGCATCGCCCTGGGGCCGGAGGGCAACCTTTACGTGGCCGAGTACCTGGGCGGGCGGGTACAGGTCTTTGACGCCCGGGGGAACTTTCTCACCCAATGGCAGGTGGACCCGGAGATGCCCCTGCGCAGCATGGCGGTCGACCGGAATGGGACGGTGTACATCGTGCAGTCGGGCAAGATTATGCGTTACGCCGGTGACAGCGGCGACCCTTTGGGCGAGCTGGTCTACCCGGGCGGCGCTGCGGGTGGGTTCGACGAAGTGGCGGCCATTCCCGGGGGCGGATTGGCCGCGTTCTATGACCAGGCTCCCGGGGATGACATCGTGTTGTTCGACGGGCAAGGGGGTGTGAGCGGCGTGATCGCTTCCGCCGTCAGCCCCCACAGCGGTAGTACCGAGTTGAGCATGCAGTTGGCCGTCGATGGCGCGGGCAACGTGTATGCCCTGGCCGGCACCTTCGACGACGGCGTGTTCAAGTTTGGGCCGGACGGGCGTTTCTTGACCCGTTTTGGCAGCCGCGGCGACGAGCCTGGCCAGTTTACCGCGCCCAGTGACGTGGCTGTGGATGGCCTGGGGCGTGTGTACGTCAGCGATTTCAAGGGGGTACAGGTATTCGATGGCAGCGGCCGTTACCTGGGCCTGATCGACGTGGACGGCATCGCCTCTGGCCTGGTGATCAACGGGCAAGACGAGCTGTTCGTGGCCGGGCGCACGCAGGTCTGGCAGTTCGCGGCTGTGGCAGAGTAAGGGCCGGGGCGCCCCCCGGCTGACCGGGAAAAACGAAGCGGCTCGGTGGAAAACAATGCCTTCCCCGTCCGGCGAGTAGGCCGGAGTGGGGGAGGCATTGTTTTCCCCGCCCGAAGATCGGCGCTCAGTTCTCTTCGTTGAGGCGGAAGCGCCATACGGCCAGGGCGAAGAAGGCCACCGCGTAGGCCAGCACGATCCCGGCCGGCAATAACGTCGATTCCAGGCCCTGGCCGCGCACCAGCACGTTCTGGAAACCATCCATGGCCCAGGCGCTGGGCAGGAAGTGCCCGATGGCGGCGAAGGTTTTGCCGGTCATCTCCAGGGCAAACCAGGCCCCACCCAGGGCAGA
>JAAZNB010000500.1 GCA_012798515.1 Chloroflexota bacterium | reverse complement strand
CCGGCCGGGATCGGGAAGATATTCGCCTGGACCGCCCCACGCCCAACGTATTCCAGCAATGCCGGGTCACGCAGATCTTGGACGATCTCTTCGTAAATCTGGCGAGCCTGCCCGGCGTCCAGGACGGTCCCTTTGACCGGTTCGTTATCGATCCATAAGGTAAAATCGCTTACCGCCGCGTCCTGCGGCAGTGGGAAAATATAAGTACCTTCCACCTGCCAGTCGTTGGGATTGTAGAAGACCTGGTCGACGTGCGTTACGGCAACCTGGTCCTCGATCTCCACGCTGACGTGATGGTAGCGGATTTCCAGCTGGGAGATAGGCCGCGGTAGGGCGGGCGGACAGTCTTCCCATGCGCAGGGCGGCGGCTCCGGGATGATAATCCCATCCGCCAGGACGGTTTGGAAAGGACTCAGCAGCAGGGTAATGGCTGCCAGACAGGCAAACAACAGGCGCGATGACATACGCTCCTCCGGCGATAAGGTCGTAGGTCGCAGGGTGTCCGGGGTCAAATGACCGAAAACCAGCGTTGGATGAGGGTCTTCACCGCCAGCACAAGCTACTTGCAACACCTCGGGGGGTGTTACAACGGGCTGCCGGGGGGAAATCCTGGAGAGGCCTTCCGGCCGCTGGCCTGCCCGCTGGAGCGGATCAGGAGGATGGTCCCACAGTTTATGACGTCAAAGCCGGGTTTGTAGTTCCAGGAGGAGTGTCGATCAGGTTGTTTTGCAGCTCCCACAGGCGTGCATAGGCGCCTTTTTGAGCCAACAGTTGGGCATGCCGGCCGTGTTCCAGGAGCCTACCGGAGCGCATGACCAGGATTTCGTCCATCTTTTCCAGAGCCGTGAAGCGATGCGTCACCCACACCAGGCTGCGCCCGGCGGATACTTCCAGGATATTGTCGATCAGATCCATTTCGGTTTGCACATCCAGGTGCGCTGTGGGCTCGTCCAGCAGCAACACGGGAGCGTCGTACAACACGGCGCGGGCGATGGCCAGGCGCTGGCGTTCGCCGGCGCTCATCTGCACGCCATGTTCGCCAAGCCAGGTCTCCATGCCATCGGGTAATGCGGCCAGCCAGTCACCCAAACGCACCTTGATAAGGACTTCTTCCAGCTCGACGGGCGTTGCCCCGGGGCGGGCCAGGAGCAGGTTTTGACGCAGGGTGGTATCGAATATGTAGGTCGATTGGGCTACCCAGCTGAAATAGCGCCGGGCCTGTTCGAGCGGCAGGTCCTTTAGTTCTTGCCCTTCGATGCGGATCTCTCCCCTATCGTAATCCCAGAAACGCATCAGCAAAGATAGCAGAGTGGATTTCCCCGAACCACTGGGGCCCACCACGGCCAGGCGCTTTCCGGCCGGCAGTTCGAAGGATAGGTCTTCCACCACCAGGGGCAGGCCGGCGGCGTAACGGAAGGACAGTCCTCTGACAGACAGGCTGGCCGGCCCCGGCGCCGTCACTGCGGACCGTGAAACCGGCCCGGTCGCTGCCGGCTGAGAGCCCGTTTCGAGGGCAAACAGGCGCTCTGCCGCCGCCAGCGAAGAATGGAAATGCTGCGCCGCCAGTCCAAACGGGGCAACGCTTTCAAAACACGCCAGGGTAACCAGGCTGATCACGGCCAGAAAAATCCCATCCACTACCCCCAGGCGTACCAATGGGATGGCCCACCACAACACTGCCAGCAGGGTCAGGTTGGAGACCAGCAGATTGATGGCGTTGACGGCCCCACCCGCCCAGCCCATGGCGGCTTCCTTGCCAGCCAGCTCCCGGTTCAGGCCTGCCAGGCGTTCCAGCCAGCGAGCGCTCTGCCCGCTGAGCAACAGGTCGCTCAACCCTTGCAGCCCGTCTATCGTGGCTACGCGCAATTTACTGCGTAATACGACCACCTGGCCGCCCCACCAGCGGCCTGCCAGGCCTACCAGCCAGGGAGCCAGGAGGGCATTGGCGGTTAATCCGGCGCACAGCACGCCCCCCAGCCAGGGCGAATAACGCCCCGTCCATAGACCGGCCACAACTGTGATCATCAGCGCCACCAGTGGCGGGACGACTACGCGCACGTAAAAATTCTCGAGCTGGTCGATATCAGCCGACATGCGGTTCATCAGGTCGGCCCGGTGAAAGCCTTGCAGACCGGCCGGCGCCAGCGGCTCTATCGTGTGGTAAAACCAGCGGCGCAGGCTGGCCAGCAGGCGAAAATTCACCTCATGGGTAACCAGGCGTTCCAGGTAGCGGAAAATCGCCCGCGCAATCCCGAAGAAACGTACCCCCACGATGGCTACCTGCAAGGCGGCGACTGAAGGGTGTAGGGCGGCCGAGGCGATCAAATAGGCCGAAGTCCCCAGCAGGCCGATACTACTGGCAATGGTGGCGGCGCTCAACAAGATCGAGAGTGCTACCCACCCCGAAAATGGCCGTAACAGGCCCAGCAGGCGTAACACCAATTTCATCGCCCGCTCCAGTTGGCATCCAGGTAGCGCCTGAAGGCCCCCTCCCGAGACGCCAGGAAGTGGTAGCCACCCGACTGGACGATCTGGCCGCCTTCCAGGACCAGGATCAGGTCTGCCTGGAGCACTGTGCTCAGGCGATGGGCAATCATTACCACGGTACGGTCTTGCCGCAGCCGGCGGGTCGCGGCAAGCA
Organism: Chloroflexota bacterium; assembly: GCA_012798515.1. GTDB lineage: Bacteria > Chloroflexota > Anaerolineae > Anaerolineales > Anaerolineaceae > JAAZNB01. Next base: position 898 of record JAAZNB010000500.1, on the reverse strand, counting down.
GCAAGTCCTCATTTTCGGGGTCGAGGTGAGCAGTCGGCTCGTCCATCACCAACAGGGGCGCGTCCTTCAAGAAAGCCCGCGCCAGTGCCAGCCGCTGGCCTTCCCCGCCGCTGATTCGTTCACCATCCGCGCCGATGCGCGTCTGGTAACCGTCCGGCAGCCCTGCGATCCATTCTTCGAGTAAGGCCGCCCGGGCCGCCGCACGGATGGCAGCCGGGTCTGCATCGCGCCTGCCCAGGGCGAGATTCTCTTCGATGCTGGCATTGAACAGATAGGGCTGCTGTGGCACCCAGGCCAGTTGTTGGCGCCACTCTTCCAGGGAGATATCCTGCAAGCGGCGCTCATCTACCCAGATGGCTCCGGCGTCGGGTTCGTAGAAACGCAGCAGCAGGGCAGCCAGCGTGCTCTTCCCGGCCCCGCTGGTCCCGACCAACGCAACCTGCTGCCCGCAGAGAATCGAAAAAGACACATCCTGCAAAGCTGCCCTTTCCCGTCCGGGGTAAGTGAAAGCCACGCGCTCAAAACGCAGCCGGCTGAAAACCGGGGCCGGTACACCCACACTGCTCCTCCCCGTTTTCCCTTCCCCGGCCGGTTCAGTCTGCCCTGGCAGAGCAGATTTGACGGGTTGGTTCAAGACGGTGAAGATCCGTTCGGCCGCGGCCACGCCGTTCATTCCGGCATGAAAACGCAGGCCCAGATTGCGCAACGGCAGGTAGAAATCTGGCGCAATGACCAACAAAAAGAAAGCCTGCTCGAATGGCATGTGGCCGTACAACAAGCGCAGGCCAACCTGGACGGCAATCAGGGCCGTCGAAATGGTGCCTACCAGTTCCAACACCAGGGCCGAGAGAAACGTCACCCGTAACACAGACAGCGTCGCCCGGCGATGCTGCTCACT
>JAAZNB010000499.1 GCA_012798515.1 Chloroflexota bacterium | reverse complement strand
TTGATCGCCGACTCGGAGGGGAAGGTCCTCTACAAGGCCAGCCGGGACCTCGGCGGCGACCAGTTGGTTACCTTCCCGAACCAGTTCAACCTGGAACAGCTGGCCGAATCGCCGTTCTTCCAACAGGCCCGGCAGTACACCAGCCTGTCCGGCCTGGTCATGCTGCCGGACGGACCCTTGCTGGTTTCTTCCCAGCCCATTGTGCGCAAAGTGAGCGGCGAGTCCACTTTCCAGGGGGCGGTGTTACAAGGGCGTCTGGTCACCAGTACGGAGATCGGCCTGCTGTCTGATACGACCCATTTGAACATCACCATGTTCTCCCTGGTGGACAGGCAGATCCCGGAAGACTTCGTGAAAGCCTTCGAGGCCATCGACGAACAGCACCCGATCTACATCCAGCCCCTTTCGGAAGAATTGATCGCCGGTTATGCCGTCATCGACGATATATATGGCCACGCAGCGGCCATCCTGCGCGTGGTGAACCAGCGTGATATTTACAAGCAGGGCAAGATCAGCTCGAATTACCTGCTGGTCTTCTTGCTGGCGACCGGCCTGGGCTTCAGCTTGCTCTCGTTAATCTTGTTGGAAAAGCTGGTGCTGTCTCGCATTGTGCGCCTTAATCACAGTGTGGCCAGGATTCGGGCCAGCCGGGATCTTTCCCTGCGCATGGGCATGTCTGGTTCAGACGAGATTGCCGTACTGGCCAGCACGATGGATGACATGCTCACCGAGCTGCAGCAGTCGGCCAAGGCGCTCAGCGAAAGCGAATCTAAGTTCCGTGTGCTGGCCGAAGCCTCGGCGGCGTTGATTTTCATCATCCAGGATGACCGCTTCCGTTACATCAACCCGGTGTCCGAATCGATCTTGAAATACCGGCGCGCCAAGCTGTTGCGCATGAATTATTGGGAGACCATCCACCAGGAAAACCGTGACGAGGTGCGCCAGGCCCTAACGGACCTTCAGGCCGGTGAACAGGAATCCTACCGGGCGGAGATCAAAATGTTGACGGCGGGCAACCATAAGGAATGTTGGGTAGAAATCAACGCCCGGCCGATCCTCTACGGTGGGCAGAATGCGGTCATCTGCACCGGCTACGACATTACCGAGCGTAAAAATGCCGAAGAACAGCTGCGCTATCTCAGCGCTCACGACGCGCTTTCGGGCCTGTACAACCGGGCTTTCTTCGAAGAAGAGCTTCAACGGCTGGAAAAGAGCCGTCACTTCCCCATCAGCATCGTCATCGCCGACATCGACGGCATGAAGTGGTTCAACGACACCATGGGACACGCGGCCGGCGACGAGCTGATTCGCCGCGCGGCCCAGTTCTTCAAAGCCGCCTTCCGGGCCGAGGACGTCATCGCCCGCATCGGCGGGGATGAGTTTGCCATCTTGCTGCCGTCCTCCGGGGTGGAGACGGCCCAGCTGGCCGTCCAGCGCATCCGCCAGCAGTTGGATGCCCAGCCGGAGAGTGAGCTGCGCTTGAGCCTCTCGATTGGGGTGGCGACCGGCGAAGGCGGGGACGACGTGCCCCTGATGCAGATCATGCGTATGGCCGACCAGATGATGTACCAGGAGAAACGCCGCAAGGTGCGCAACGACCGCTCCAATCACACGGCTTAGTACGAGCAGCCCAGGGCCGCCGAAACGGCGGCGCTGCCGGCCTGGGCGGCCGGGTCGGACTCAGCCTGGTGGTATAACCCGCTCCACGTTTTACACAGATAATTGCCATATTTATTGTCGCGCTGGTAGACGGCGATGAGCAGCTGGCTGGCCGTGTCCCAACGGCCGGCGCGGGCATAGCCCTGGATGAAAGGAATCCATTCGTAGGTGGAGTTGGCTTCCGGGTGAGTGGGGCTGTAGCCCAGGGCGGCCGCCTCATCCCCCAGGGCAGCGATGGCCTGCCAGTCTTCTTCCTGGCGGGCCAGGTCGGCTTTCTGGAAATAATAGCACCAGTTGTGTTGCGGTTCGGGGCCGAAATACGCCTCGGGAGGGTAATCCCCGGCAATGGGCTGGGGGCGGATGCGTTCCAGGTTGGAAAACGGCAGCGCCTGGCGGACCAGCTCCGACAGGTCCGGGTTATCGCCGTCGTCCGGGCGCAGGATCCAGTAACAGCCGCCTTTCTGCGGATCGTAATGGATGAGCAGGCTGTCCGGTGTGGAAGCGCTGAAAGTGTAGATGCGCAGGCGGGTGTGGTAATCGATCTGCCCCGAGGCGGGAATTCCGTCGCTGTAACGCGGCAGCAGCGTATACATCCAGTAGGCCAGGTCCTGCGGCTGGCTGGGCTGCGGGTAAAGCAGGTTGATGGCGGAAGAGCTGGAGAACAGCTCCTGGTTGGGCAGAAATTCGTCTTCTGAGATCAAGGCCGTGCCGGGTTCGATGTAGGGGGCGCGCCAGTAGAGCTGCCAGTAGAAGCGCTCCTGTTGGGTCCACATCCAGCGGTAGTCGTTGGCTGTGCGCAGGTGAAAGCCTACGGCCAGCCCGACCAGCAGGCTGAGCAGGACCGCGCTGTGCGCCGGCCCCCGGCCGGCCCAGTCCAGCAGGGCCACGCAGAGCAGGCTGACGCCCAACATGGCCACCAGGGCAAAACGATCGGTGTGGAAATCGACGGTGTTCACCAGCTGGTGACCGGTGATCCAGATCGGGGCGGGACCCAGGAGGGTGATCAGGCCGCCCAGGAGGGCCGCCTGTCTGCGCCAGTGGGGGGCGTCGCTTTCCACCTGTGAGTCGGGTTCCTGGAGGTGAGAAAGGTAAAAAGCCAGGCCAATGGCGGCCGCCAATCCCACCAGCCAGGAGAGCAGTACCATGGACTGGTTGATATCCAGCAGGCGCAGGTCGAAGACCCGTGACCAGTTGGCTACCAGGATGAAAAGCACGTCCATGGCGGCGAAACGGCCGAACTGCGCCAGGGCGGCGGCCGGAGCGCTAAACAGCTGTTGGAGGAGCTCAGGGGAGTGGGGGTCCTGGCCGGGGAACTGTACCAGGAACAGGCGCCAGACCACGTATATACTGAAGACCAGCAGGTAGGGCAGGTAGAGCAGGGCCACGCGCCGCAGGCGCTCTCGCTTGACCGTGACCACACCGTCCAGGGCGAACCAGAGGAACAAAGGTCGCAGCGTCTCGACCCCGATGAAAAATTCAGTGATCGACAGGTGCAGCGCCAGGGTAATCAGGGACAGAGGCAGGTATAGCCCGGCGCGGCGGGGTTGTTTGGCCGCCAGAATCATGGTCCCCAGCGAGACGAAGAAGAGCAGGTATTGCAGCCAGTGCTGGTGGTAGGCAACCGAGATAGGCTGCTGGCTGAACGCGGGATAGATGGCGAACAGAAAGGCGGCCAGGGTCACCTGGCGGCGCGCCGTGGGCCACAGGCGGCTCATGCTCCACCACATGGCGCAGGCGGTCAGCCAGCGCAGGCCCAGGGTGAAAATCTGCCAGTGCAAGGGGTCGCCGCCCAGGAGGGGGACGAGCAGGATATGGGTCCAGGCCGAAAACGGCCGGTCGCTGGCGAAGTAAGTCCAGTAGGCCCCGTAGGAATACAGGCGCGGCACGAGCAGCTGTGACCAGTCGTCCCAGTAGAGACCCAGCCAGGGCGCCAGCAGGCCAAAACTGGCGATGCAGAGCAACAGCAAAGCGATGGGAACGGTCCAGGATGGAAAGTGCAGGCTGCGGAAACGTTGGATCACAATCGGTTCGTCCATTCGTGAGAGAAGATCGTGGCGAGGGAACTGCCCGGCCGTGGAGCTGCCGGCGGGACAGTGGCACGTCGAGTTTATTGTATCCGATAATACCTTCCTTGGGCGCCGGAGGGCCAGTGCGAGCGCGCTCAACGTTGCGTGAAGGTTAGGGCAGCCGAAGCGCGCCCGTCATCGCCCAGGATCTGTCCGGGCGATGCTCGTTCCGGTGGGAGCCGAGTTTGCCGAATCCTTACAGTTTTTTAATAAAACTCATGAAATTGCAAAAAGTCGAGTAAAAGGGTATAAAATCTTGATGTGATGACGCATATCTACAACGAAAATGCACTGGACAATTCCATCTCGTTACACACCGGGGACCTCATGGAGGCTTTATCCTCCTGGCAAATGGCCATTATGGACCCGGTTGGCGCACAGCAAAAAGTTCTCGAAGCTTTGCTTAAAATTTACGAAGGCACGGAATACGGCCGGCAGCACCACGCCGGCCAGGTGAAAGACGCTGAGGAATACCGGGAGGCCTTCCCAGCAATGGCCTATTCCGATTACAGTCCGTTGATCCAACCGGCCTTGCAGGGTGACCACGGGCTTTTGTTGTCTGAAGCGCCGGTCGGGTGGACAATGACCCGGGGAAGCGGCAAAAACCAGGGCCGTTCCATCCCCTACACCCGCTTCGACCTGGATCGTTGGGCCAGCGCCACCCAGCGCTCGATCTTGAGTTACGTCGAACATTCCGGCCGGGAAGATATCCTGGACGGGGTGTTCTTGAACCTCAGTTTTCCCTCCGGAAAGGGGAAGGCGAATCCCGGCCCCAGGGAGACTGCCTGTGGCCCGGGGGCTGCGCTCTCGACGCGATTGGCTTTGAGCGGCCTGCCTATTGGCTCGCTGCCCGACCAGGCCGAGATCGACACCCTGGGGGGCGGCAAATCGGATCGCGATTGGGAAGCGCGTTTCGAGCTGGCTTTCCAGAAGTGTAAAAACCAGAACGTCACCCTGGCCGGTGGTTTGGCTTCGGTGATGCTGGATTTTGGCGCCTATTTACACCGTAAGTACAAGGTGTATCCCAAGGACGTGTGGAAGATCCCCGTTTTAATCGTGGAAGGCATGCCCGGGATCAACACGCGCATCGCCTCGGTCCTGCACGCCATGTATGGCCCGGCCGCCATCCGGGAAGTGTACAGCGCCGCAGAAGGGGTGTTTGGCCAGCAGATGGACGAACGGCGGGCGTGGATTCCTAACATAGACCTGTACTATTTTGAAGTCGAGACTCGCTCGGGGATCATTGGGATGCACGATATGCATCCGGGGGAGATCGGCAGCCTGATCGTTTCGACCCCGGTCTTGCCCCGCTATAAGATCGGCGATTTGATTGCGGCCTTCCAGCCGCCGTATTTCCGCTGTATCGGGCGTACCAGCCAGTGGACGACCCTGCGTTACGCCTGGGATGAACTTTCTACGCTCAACTTCGGCCGCTTATAGACCCTGTGACGTAGCCAACTGTCCTACCAGCGGTAGATGCGGGAACTTCTCCTCAATCTTCGATAAACAAGGATAATGTGGCCTGCCGGATGGTTCAAACTGCCCGGCAGGCCTTCTTTCTTGGCCGATTAGCCTCCGTGTTTGCGGAATCCGCCGGTCTGGCGGGTCAGGCGGATGCGCTGGATGGTGTTATTGAGCTTGGTGACGTGGGCAGAGCGTATCAAATTGTCCTGGTCTTGCGTATCTTCCAATAGCTTTTGGCGCAGTTCTTCACCGAACGCTTCGCTAAAGCCATCGTTTGCCAGGCGGTCTGAAAACGTCTGTTTGTTTTCCGCGCTCAAGGGCATTTGATCGATCAGCTTGATGAGCTGGCGTTCCTGGGGTGATAATTTGGTTCTCATGGGTTTGTCCTCGCAATCTACGCTGACAAACGTGCCTGCGGGGCGCGGGAAGAAGAGATGATTTTGGGTTGGCAGAGGGCAGCCTGGCCGCCCCGACCAACCCAAGAAACCATTGTCCCGAGTTCACGTTGTCACTGATTTGGTACCTGTATCCATTATACCGGAGTTATAAAACCACCTGAGTGTCGCTCGGATGGATCAGGCCGCGCCGCCCTGGGGGGTGTAGATCACCCGGAAGCGTTCGCATACGGTGAGCATATCTTCCTGCGGCGTCCGCTGCAGGACGGCGCAGGTGCGGGTATGGACTTCCCAATGCACGCGGCGCCAGTAGTCTAAAGAACGGTCCCCTTCTCCCTCGTCGAAGGCAAAGTCCGCGGGGACCTGGTTGAAGGGCCGGATGTCCACCTGGGTGGTCTGGATGATACACAGCGGGTGACCGTCCCAGTCGGTGACGACGCTCAACGACCCCGGGTGGGGTACCGGTTCTTCTCCGGAGGCGTATTCCCAGTAGAGGCTGGAAGTGGCCGTCTTGATGCCGGCCAGGACCAGGGCGGCCAGATGGTTGGCTCCTTCACGGTTATCGGTGAAGTGCCAGGCCTCGTAGGTGTCTTCAGGGGGCTCGGCGCCGGCGGGCAGCGCGGCGCGATAAGCCTGCCAGAACTGTTCGATTTCGGGGGAGTGAGACATTCAGTGGGTTTCCTTATAGCTGGTAGCACGCTGCCGGGCCGTGAGTGCGTAACTGAGGAACAATGCCAGGCTGAGCGAGAGCGAAAGGGTGATCGAGAGCATGACGGCCGGCGGGCCAGCGCTTTCGAATACCAGGCCGTTCAACCAGGGCATCAGCGTGGCCCCCACGCTGGCGCTGGCCATAAACCAGCCGGTCGCCCGGCCGGTGATGGACATATTCTGGCTGGCAAACACCATGCCGGCCGGCATGATGCCTGCAATCGCCAACCCAAAGCCTAACGTGCCCACCCACACCGCGGCCAAGGAATGCGGCCACAGCAGGATGACCAGCATGCTGGCCACGCCACCGGCCAGTTCGGCAATGAGGATGTCGCCGGTTCTGAAGCGGGTGATGAGCCAGATGGTCAGCAGACGTCCCAGGGTCAAGACGAGCCAGAAAGCCGAGCTGAGATAGGCGGCGTGGACTTCGTCGGCCAGGTCCAGGGTGACCACGTAGGGATACAACCAGCTGTTGAAGCTGGAATGGGCGCCCACGTAGAGGAAATACATGCCCATAATGGCCAGCAGCACCAGGGTGTTGGAACGGCTATTTTCGACGGTGGGTGCAGGGGCGGGGTGGGGTGGGCTGGGCTGGCCGGCGAGCAGCAGGATTCCCGGGAGGACCATGGCAGCCAGCAGCCACCAGCCCCACTGGATCCCGCCGCTGTACAGGATCGACTGGGCCAGAAAAAAAGGCGACAACACAGCGCCCAGGCCGCCAACCAGGTACATGGCGGTCATGTATGGGCCAACCTTGCGCTCGTGGACCCAGCTCATCAGGGTGTTGACGCCGGTCTCCACACAGCCGATGGCAAACCCGGCCAGCAG
>JAAZNB010000498.1 GCA_012798515.1 Chloroflexota bacterium | reverse complement strand
GTTCACCCGGCCAGGGGGTGTGTGATGACGTTCGGGGAAGCTTACCCGTCGAGCAGGCCCAATTGGCGAGCCTGTTCGACCGCCTCGCGGCGTGTGTTGGCCCCCAGCTTGTCGAAGATGCGCTTGAGGTGGGTCTTGACCGTGTTGATAGAAACTACCAGCTGGCGGGCGATCTCGTCGTTGGTCAGCCCGGCGGCCGCCAGGCGCAGCACCTGGCGCTCGCGCCCGCTCAGGGGGCCCGTCTCTACGCGAGCAGGCGCCGGGGAAACAGCTTCCGGCGGCCGGCAGGCGGCCCGCAGCCCCCCGGCATACTCGCGCACCCGGCCGGGAGCCGGGTTACGCGCCAGCCAGGCCTCCAACAGCCCGGCCAGGGCAGCCCCGCCGGCGGTGAAGGTGCGCCGCAAGCCCTGCGGCTCGCCCAGCGCCAGGGCCTGGCCCAGGCTTTCCAATGCGGCGTCCGGGCGCCGGTGGGCCTGGTCGAGGAGGGCCTGGACGACCAGCAGGCGGGTCACCTGGCGGCCCAGCCCGGCGCGGCGGGCCTGCGCCAGCCAGTCTGCCAGCCAGGCTTGCGCCAGGGCGGTGGCCCCGGATTCGTCCAGCAGGCAGATCCCCACCGGGTCCTGGTTGAGCTGCATGGGATGCAGCCCGGCCCGGGGGCGGTAGGGCTGCCCGGGGTCGCCACTCTCTTCCAGGAAGCCGGCCGAGCACAGGGCGCGCAGCCCCGGCACGGTCTGTCCCCGGTGGCGGCAGATCTGAGCGGACAGCACCCCGGCCCACTTGAAAGACCGGGACGGGTGGCCGTGCTGGGCCAGGGCCTGGGCTTCGACCAGGGCTTCCTGGGCTGCGTCCGTCCGGCCGGCGGCGAAGAAGATCTCGGCCCGGGCCAGCGTGGCACGCGAGATGTGCTCGCGGTGGCCCCACTGGTGGAAATGGTCCAGGCTGCGCGCGTTCCAGAAATGGGCCTGCTCCAGGTCGTCCCACTCGATGTACAGGTCGGCCAACCCCTCTTCGGCCAGCCCGACCACCGGCAGGTCGCCCAGGCCGGCTTCTTCTGCGGCACGCAGCGCCAGGCGATACTCGGCCTGGGCCTGGTACAGCTCGCCTTGCCAGAACAGCACCCGCCCGGCCAGGCTGAACGAGTTGACTTCGATCAAGGTGTTGCCCGCCCGGTGGGCCAGGGCGGCCGTTTCCAGGTAACGCTGGCGGGCCGGCTCCAGCCGGCCCTGGTTGAGCAGAGCGTCCGCCAGGTCGAGCATGACCACGCTGCGCACGGCCTGCTCGCTCTCGGGGAGCAGCTCCAGGGCGATCCCGGCCTGCTGGATGCAGGCCTCGACGTCCCGCTGGTTGAAGGCCGCCGTGGCATGGATGGCCGCCAGGTGGCCTTCCAGCGTCTCCCGGTCCGGGGAGCCATCCCAGGGGCGGGTGAGGGCCGCCGCGGCCCGGGCTACGATCTCCCCGGCCTGCTCGAAGCGGGCCGCGGCCACCACCGTCCAGGCCAGCAGCACCAGCAGGTCGGGCCGGCCGGCCAGCCAATCCTCCGGGATGGCCCGGATGGCGGCCTGGACCTGGCCCGCCTCGCCGCTGAGAATGCGGCGCAGACCGGTGTGCATCAACAGGCGCGCCGCCTGCGGGTACTCCCCGGCCGCCAGGGCGTGGGGGATGGCCGCGTCGCTCCACCCGCCCTGCTCGAACCACTCCGCCGCCCGGCGGTGCAGGTGGCGCACCTGTTCGGGGTCCAGGGCGCGCTCCAGGCGGCGGACCAGCAGGTCACGGAAGAGGGGGTGAAAGCCATACCAGGCGCCGCCGGCGTCCAACGGGCTGAGGAAGAGGTTGTCGTGCTCCAATTGAACCAGGAGCTCGCCGCTATCCTCCCGCCCGGTGACCGCCCGGCACAGGTCCCCGTTGAGGCGCTCCAGGATGGACACAGTGAAGAGGAAATTCTGGCGCTCCTGCGGCAGGCCGTCCAGCACCTCCTGCTGGTAATAGGCCAGCATGGCCGGGGCCCCGGGAACGGGCAGGCCCGGGTCGCCGGCCATGCCGGGGCGCTCGCGTAGCGAGAGGGCCGCCAGCTGCATCCCGGCGACCCAACCCTGGGTGCGCCGGCACACGGCCGCGGCGGCTTCGTCGGCCAGGGGCAGCTGCATGGTGTGGTGAAAGAAAGCAATCGCCTCCGGCAAGTCGAAGGCCAGGTCGTCCGGGCACAGCTCCAGCAGCTGGTTGCGCCCCCGCAGGCGGGCCAGGGGCAGGCGCGGCTGGCTGCGCGTGGCCATCACCAGGCGCACGTGGGGCGGCAGGTGATCGACCAGGAAAGCCAGCCCGCGCTGGATCTCGGCCGAAGGCACCAGGTGCAGGTCGTCCAGCGCCCACACCACGGGGCCTTCCAGTTGGGCCAGGTCGTCCAGCAGCAGGCTGAGCAGGGCCTCGAGCGGCACCGGCTGGCCGATCTGGAGCAGGCTGCGCGAGCGGGCGCCCAGGCCGGCTTCCAGGCCGCGCAGGGCGGCCAGGCAGTAGCTCCAGAAGCGCAGGGGATCGTTATCGGCCGGCTCGCAGGCCAGCCAGGCCAGGCGCGCTCCCGTCCGGGCGGGCAGGTCCGCGAGCCAGGCGGCCAGCAGGGAGGTCTTGCCGTAACCGGCCGGAGCGCACAACAGGCCCAGCCGGTAGCCGGGCTCGAGCAGCTCGTCCAGGCGGCCGGCCAGGCCGGCGCGCGGCACCGCCCGGCGGCGCACCGGGGGCAGGCTGATCTTGGACTGCAAGAAAGGAAGTTCCATCGTTCCACCGGCGTAGGGGGCCTGAGCGGCCCGGGTTCAGAGCAGGTGCAGCTGGCGCGCCCGGGCGACCGCCGCGGTGCGGCTGTCCACCCCGAGCCGGGCCAGGATGTTCTTGGCGTGGATCTTGGCCGTGGTGAGGGCAATCACCCGGCGGGCGGCGATCTCCTGGGTAGACGGCCCGGCTGTCCTCCGGCGCAAGACGTCCTTCTTGCGCCGGCTCAACCGGGGAGCGGGGCCCTGGGCGGGACCGGCCTCCACCACCGCGGCCAGCTGCGGCCGGGCCGCCAGTGGGTGGGTGTGGCAGGGAATGGAGATTTTGGCCTGGGTCGGTGGGAGCGTCATTTTGGTAACGGATTTGAATCCATTATACGATCAAGAAATTGATCTCACAATGCGCCAATCCGCGCCGGGCCGGTCTCCCCCGGCCGCAGAGCCCCTTTTTTTAGCAGGTCGGGCTTCCATATCATGCTCCGCAAGGGGTACGCCGGGGTAAAAATCCCCGCCTCTATTAGCAGGTCGGGCTTCCAAAGTGCCCCGAATGGGTATGCCCGACCGAACACGGCCGGCAATGGATGCCGGCTTACCGGCCCCGCCTCGGGCAGTCCCCCAAAGCTCCGTCCGGGAATGTGAAAGTTGGCTTTCGCTCCAGGCGCTTTCCGGCCGGGGCGCCGGGGCCGCCTGCCTCCGCCACAGAGGGGCGCGTCTGGCCAGATCGCTCTAGCCAACCTACGCCGGGTTGGTCTTCCCCCGGCCGCAGAGCACGGCGCCGGGCAAGAAGTCGCCAATTTTATTAGCAGGTCGGGCTTCCAAAGTGCCCCGAATGGGGTACGCCCGACCGAACACGGCCGGCAAAGGATGCCGGCTTACCGGCCCCGCCTCGGGCAGTCCCCCAAAGCTCCGTCCGGGAATGTGAAAGTTGGCTTTCGCTTCCCGCGCGGGCCGGCGGGGGCACGGGGGTGGCCTGCCCCCGCCACGGAGGTGCGTGCTGTGCCAAATCGCTCTAGCCAACCTACGCCGGGTTGGTCTCCCCCCCGGCCGCAGAGCCCCTTTGTTTAGCAGGTCGGGCTTCCACATCATGCCCCGCAAGGGATAAAGTGCCCCGAATGGTATATTATGCCCCCAGATTCCCCACTTTAATTAGCAGGTCGGGCTTCCACGCCCGACCGAACACGGCCAGCCAGAGGAGCCGGCCTACCCGCACCATCTCAGGCATACCCCGATGATCCGCGCGGGAATGTGAAAGTTGGCTTTCGCTCCCGGCGCGGGCCGGCCGGGGCGCCGGGGGAAAATACCTGGTGATCCCTCATGCAGCCACCGGTAAAATGTGTAATACTTTGAGGGGTGGTGGATAGTACTATATAGAAACCAAGCCTGGGACGGGAAGGGTGTTCGGAGCAAAAGCACAGGTCAACGAAGAGCTTCTCC
>JAAZNB010000497.1 GCA_012798515.1 Chloroflexota bacterium | reverse complement strand
TGGTCGCGCATTTGATCCAGCTCGGAGAGCAGGTCCTGGTTGCGCTGTTCCAGCTCTCTCAGCTGGGCCCATTGGCCATCCGCCTCGGCGCCATCCGGGGCCGGGGCCGCGTCGTGCCGGAAGACCTGCATGATCTGATCCGACAGGCTGGTCAGGTAATTCTGATCCGAGGCGCTCCACACCCGCTTGGAATAGGGCGACAGGAGCAGGATGCCTCCCAGGTTCATCTCGTTGGCCGCCAGGGGAATGACCATCAGGCTGCCGGTCTCCGTTACGTTTAGCGCTTCGGTCAGGATGTTCAATTCCAGCGAAGGCGTCCGTTCCGGGTTGAGGCGCAAGGGGTTGCCGTGCTGCACCGCACTGGACAGGAGCGGGATGCGTGACTGTGGCAGGGAGAAACCGGGGATCGATTCCTGGCGAATCAGGTCGTAACCAACCTGGAAGATGACCTCACCTTCTGCGGTGGGCCGTGAGACCAGGAAACACATGTCGGCCAGGATGGTCTGGGCAATCGCCCGGTTGAGGGCCCTGCCGATTTCTTCCGGCTGGTTTTGACGGGCCAGGTTGAGCCAGGCGTCGACCACCAGTGAATCGGTGGCGTAGGCTTGTTTGGCAGCCGGGGTTTCAGATTCAGGCCCGGCTTCCAGGGCGGGATGCGCCGGGCGCAAGCGGTTGGCCAGGCTGGGCAGCAGGGGGAAAGAGCACAACAAGGCCAGACGAATGGCCCCGGAAAAATTGTCGTTGGGACTGGACAGGATCTGGTGAGCGACCAGGCCGATCAAATTGATGGTGAGGAAACTGAAACCGGTTTCCCAGCCGCGCGGGCGGGTGATCAGCAGGAAGAACATGCCTGCGATGACCACCAGGCTGGAGAGGATGCTCCAGGCCCAATCGGCCGTCGAAGCGTTGAAGGCGGACGTAGCTTGCGACGCGCCCCACAGGGTGATGGTGTAGACGAACAGGATGACGGCCACCAGGCTCAACAGGCCGGCCGCGACGTCTGCCCAACGGTTGGATTCGGGGAAAGCCCACATCCACACGATCCACAGCAAGCTCCAAAAGATGATCAACCGGTCCAGGGGTGGGAGCAGCAGGCGCGAGTCGATAACGCCTTGCCAGGCCAGCCCGGAGCAAATGAAAAGGATGACCTGTCCGGCGAGCAGCAGGCCCAATCCGATGAGCGTGCGGTTACGAACGCCGGAAGAGGCCGGCACAGGTCTCCCCAGGACGGCTTGTAAAGTAGCCAGGAGGGAAAAAGCCAGGACAAGGTGGTAAACCAGGTTTCCGGGAGGTGTGATGATGATGGAAAAGAGTTGTCCGATTAATTCGTTCATAAGCGCATTTGTCCAAGCCTCATTATAGCATGTTCGTATATCTGACGATCCAAGCCGGGCGCGATCAGGTTGTTAATCGAACGTGCATTCGGGAGAAAATTTCTAGGTTCTTGGGGTGCAAGAGTTATTCCAACTCATTATTATCGACACATGCCAGCCTGGCTTAAGGACCTGTACCCAACACTGTAAGCGGAATAGTGGATCGAATCTATGTCATATTATATGCACATTTGCCCTTCCGGCGCCTTTTTCCTTCCTTGTTGTCGCACAAAAACAACTTTTCGGACGCCGCCCACAATTTTATTAAAAAGGTTGACAAATGAATGATTTGGGATAAAATACAGAGGCTTCAAGGAATTGCCGAAGTGGCGGAATTGGCAGACGCGCTACGTTCAGGGCGTAGTGGGCTTACGCTCGTGTGGGTTCAAATCCCACCTTCGGCACACAGAACCTCGCACTTGCGAGGTTTTCTATTTTAACGTCCATGCGGGAGAGGCGGGAAAACAAACCCATAAAACCCGCTATCCCGACCGGGTGTTTTTTAATATCCCAAGGGCAGTGGAGAGTGGTTGTCTCCTCACGTTATTTTTATAACTTGCTCAAAGCAGACAACATCGGGTAAGATAGAACTATGGACAAGCGGCGATTCCCATCTTTGAACCTGAAAATCAATCGCAAACAGCTGATCGTTGCCGGGCTGTTGGTGCTTTTCGTTTTTCTAATGATGGATTTGAACAACCGCCTGTCTGAGCTGTCGCGGTTGAGCTCGGAACAGGGCGAGATCAGCACCGAAGTGATGGCCCTGCGCCAGACCGAAGTGTACCTGTATACCCAGGAAGCCTACGCCACGTCTGAGGTGCCGGTGGAAGAATGGGCCCGAGAGAAAGGTCTCGTTCGTCCCGGAGACGTCGCCATCGTCCCATTGGCGCCGGAGAATGTGACAGCCACGCCGCAGGCGTCTCCCACGCCCACGCCGCAGCGCTACAGCAATTGGGACATCTGGTGGATGCTGTTTTTCGGACAGCAGTAGTTCTATACGGCGCGTCCCTTTTCCCGGAAACTCAGCCTGATGCGAAGGTGAACCTGTATGGCAAAGCTATATTACGGCCACGTCGTGGTGGATGGCCACCGGATCCATTATTACCGCACGGCAGATGAAAAACCTCCCGTCGTCCTGTTGCACGGGATTACCGACAACGGCCTGTGTTGGAGCCGACTGGCTCTGCAGCTGGAAAGCGACTATGACGTGGTCATGGTGGATGCGCGCGGCCACGGCCTGTCCACGGCCCCGGAAAGCGGTTACACGCCGGAAGTGCAGGCCGGAGACGTGGCCGCCCTGATCCAATCCCTGGGTCTGGAACGCCCGGCCCTGATCGGCCATTCTATGGGGGCGGCTACCGCGGCTGCCGTCGCGGCGCGTTATCCCGAATGGATACGCGGGGTCGTGTTGGAAGACCCGCCCTGGTCGGACCAGCTATGGTTGGAGACGGCTGAGCAGCGCGTCACGCGCGCCGAGCAGATGCGGGCGCACATTGTGGAAAACAAAGAGCGCACGGTCGAAGACCTGGTGCAGTTGTGCCGTGGCCTGCACCCCGCCTGGGACGAGGGAGACCTGTTCCAATGGGCCAAATCCAAACACCAGGTGAAAATGGGGATTGTGGCCGGGTTGATGGAGCCCAGGTCCGATTGGGGAGCCACGGCGCGCCAGATTCGCGTGCCCGTC
>JAAZNB010000065.1 GCA_012798515.1 Chloroflexota bacterium | reverse complement strand
TCGAAAATTTGCATTGCAGCCCCATTCTTACTATAATGGATATTAAATATCATAAAACCGCCGGCAGGACGGCCGGAAACAGCAGTCGGGCGTCGTGTGGCGGCAGTCTCGTTGGTCCTAGCGTAGCACCTGGAGGATAAAAAATGAGTTCTATCCGGCAGCTTCTACAGCTCAAAGGAGATTTTATCTGGTGTGTCACACCGGAAGCCACGGTGTATGATGCGCTGCGCCTGATGGCCGAAAAAGACATCGGCGCCGTACTCGTCATGGTAGATGACCTTATGGTCGGGATCATGTCCGAACGCGATTACGCCCGCAAGATCGTGCTCCTGGGCAAGACCTCGCGCGATACCCGGGTGGGGGAAATCATGACCGAGAAGGTGATCACCATCCACCCTTCGCAAACCTCACAAGAAGCTGTGACCCTGATGACCAAGAACCACATCCGCCACCTTCCCGTCGTGGAGGAAGAACACATCATCGGGATCATCTCGGTGATGGACGTGATGCGCGATATCATTTACGAGCAACGGGAAAAGATCAAATCGCTGTCCGAAAAGGTTTCTGGTAACAAATTACACCCCCAGTTTTGAAGCGGAGAGTTTGCCCTCCATTTCCACCCCCTTCCCCACCCCCCGGGGAAGGGGCTTTTAATTCCCCGGGGGCGCGTTTTCGGGTGGGCCGGTCAGCCTTCCCGGGTAATGCGCTCCAGGCAGTACTCCGCGTAGGGCCGGATCTCGGTGTAGCTGCGCGAGAAGCGCAGCTGTGGGTCGACCTCGGCCAGGAAGGCCTGGGTGGATTGCTCGTAGGCCTGCCGGCACACCTGGCGGGTATCCAGCCCCAGGCGCAGGCAGGCTTCCAGGGTCGGGCAGGGATTGAGCGAGCGCCACACGATCTCCGTTTCGCTCTCGGCCACCACGGGTAAGTCCTCCGGCCGGAGGCCCATATACGTAAAAAAGAGCAGCTCGTAGGCCTGGCGCGGGCTGACCGGCCGGGCCGGGAGCTGGCCGGCGTGCCGGCGCACCCAGCCGCGGCGTTTCTCCGCCACGGCCAGCTCGATCTCCCCCCACGGGGTGGCTTGCAGGCGTTCGACCTGCTCGTTGACTTTACCGGCAAAGACCGGGTCCATTTACGTCCCTCCTCTCCCGGTGCGGCTCAACCGCCGTACACGGCGTGGATCTCGGCCACCTGGGCCGCATCCAACACCAGCGGCTCGCCCACCTGCAAGGCCTGGTAATAGATCTGGGCGCCCACCTCGGCGTCGTAGGCGAATTCGAAAGCCTCTTCCAGCGAGCGGCCCACGGCCAGCAGCCCGTGGCTGCGCAGCAGCACCACGCGCAGCTCCGGGCGACTGCGCAGCCAGGCCACCACGCGCTCCCCCGCCGCAGCCGTACCGGGGCAGGCCCATTCGGCCACCGGCACCGGCGCCCCCACACGCAGTGTCTCCAGGCTGATGGCGGGGATCTCCTTGCCCAGCACGGCAAAGGTCATGGCGTAGGGCGAATGGGTGTGCACCACGGCCTGAACCCAGGGGAAGGCCCGGTAGAGGGCGGTGTGCATGGGGGTCTCGGAAGACGGCCGGGGGCCGTAGAGCGTCGCGCCCTCCAGGCTCACGATGGAGATCTCTTCCACCCGCAGGCGGTCGTATTTGATCCCCGAGGGCGTGATCGCTGCCTGCCCGTCGCCCAATCGGGCGCTGATGTTCCCGGCCGAGAGGCGCACCAACCCGGCCTGTTCGGCCTTGCGCACCATCTGGTAGATGTCCGCTTGCACCTGCGCCGCGGCGGCGCCGATTTCGACCTGCATGTTTGCCTCCCGGCCCGGCCTCCCTCGCCCGCGAAAGTGGCTTGGGTTGATTTATTGATAGCTGGGCGTCTTGTTCTTTTCCAGGGCAATGGTCAGTTTGGAAACGTACACCCCGTTGGAATACATCACCACCTTGCCATCCGCGGTGTACGAGACGCGTTGGCGCATCAACACCGGCACGCCGGGGGTCATGTTCAACAGGCGGGCATCGTGGGGTTCCAGCGGGGTGGCGTTGACCGTCTCGATGGCCCGCTGGATGGTGATGCCGTAATGTTTCCACAGCATGAAATAGATCGACTGCTCCTGCCCGGTCTCTTTGAGGAAGTTCTTCTTGTACCCGGGGATCAGGCGGGCTGGCAGGAACCAGCGTTCCACCGCCACGGGCTCCTTGTGCACCAGGCGCAGGCGGGTGCCGGTGGCCAGCAGGTGGCCCGCCTCCACCTCCAGTTGTTGCGCCACCCCGGCGCTGGCCGGCAGGAGGGCGAAATCCACCTGGCGGGCCATGGTGTTCACGTCGTGCTTCATCAGCTCGTTGGTGTAGCTGGCCAGGCCGAATACGTTTTCTTCGATGGGGATGCGCGCCACCAGGGTGCCTTTGGAACGCTGCCGCTCGAGGATGCCGGCATATACCAGCTCGTTGATCGCCTGGCGGACGGTGGCCCGGCTGACGTTGAAGCGCAGCTGTAAATCTTTTTCAGTGGGGATGTATTCACCCGGGTTGAGCTCCCCGGTCTCCACCTGGCGCCGCAGCACCTGGGCTACCTGGTAGTATAGCGGGATGGGCGTATTGCGGTCGATCTCGCTCGACATGGACATACCTCCTCGGACAGAGGCCGGTTCTTACGGATATGCGTTTGTCCGGACAACACGACATATATAAAAAGCGCCACACAGCGCCAGGCCAGATCAAGATAGCTTCATTATAGCGCAGCCCGGCCTTTTTTAGGCTCCCAGAGTGCCCCCCGCAGGGGATGTCCGTTCATTCAACGTCGCTACAGCCGTCCTGGCGTGCCGGCTAGAAGGTGTTATGAACTCTTCTCACCCCGGCCGGCCCGCGCCCGGAGCGAAAGCCAACTTTCACGCTCCCGCGCAGATCATTGGGGGCTTGCCCGAGATGGTGCGGGTAAGCCGGCGCCCTTTGCCGGCCATGTCCGGTCGGGCGCACCCCTGCGGGGCACTTTGGAAGCCCGACCTGCTAATAGAGGTGGGTAATCTCTTTCTCGGCGCTGTGTTCTGCGGCCAGAGACGGCGCGGAAAAGCCAGTGTCCCTGGCCGGCCGTGTCTTTCCCTCCCCCATTTTTTGTTCTGGAAAAATGGGGGAGGTGCAGGAGGGGGTGTTTTTTCACCGCCAGTTTGGCGCCTGGCGTAGGTTGGCTAGAGCGATCCGGCCAAACCCGCCCCTCCGTCGCGGAGGAAGGCCACCCCGGCGCCCCGGCCCGCCCGCGCCCAACGGAGCGAAAGCGCAGTGGAATACCTCGCAAGCGCGTATTACCGGGCGATTTACCTGTTAGCTCTCTTCCCAGGGCAACGGGGAAGAAACGGGTATAATTCCGCCCATGCTGCACAAGAATTTCCTGTACCGGGCCGCCCTGGCGGCGGCCTTGCTGCTGGCGGCCTGCACCCCGGCCGCCGCGACCGCCCCGGCGCCCGTCACGCCCGGAGCGACCGCCGGGCGCCTGCCCCCCTATCTCTCCCCCACGGCCACCATCACCCCGCTCCCGCCCGACCCGGCCACCGCCACCCCCCTGCCCCTGCCCAGCCCCACGCCGCGCAGCCACACCGTACAGGCCGGCGAGGACATGGGCGGCATCGCCTACCAGTACGGCATCACCGTGGCCGACCTGATGGCCGCCAACCCCGACGCCGATCCCCACGCCCTGAGCATCGGCACCGTGCTGGTCATCCCGGCCGCCGCCCCGGCCGAGGAAGGGCAAGAGGGCGCCTTCTCGGCTACCCCGGTGGCCGTCAACGTGGGCGCGGTGGACTGCTACCCCTCCGCCGGCGGCGGGGCGTGGTGCTTCGTAGCCGTCAGCAACCCGGGTGAGAGCAGCGTGGAGAGCGTTACCCTGTCCATGCAGGCCGCGGTGGAGGGCAGCGACCCGGTCTTCTCCCAGACCGCCGCCCTGCTGCTGGACGTCTTGCCCTCCGGGGCCACCCTGCCGGCGGCGGCCTACTTCAGCGGCCTGCCGTCTGGGGCGCTGCACGGCAGCGCCGAGCTGCTCACCTCACTGCCCCTGGCCGACCCCACGCAGCGCTACCTGCCGGCCCACCTGCAAGACCTCCGGGTGGAAATCCAGCCCGGCGGGCTCAGCGCCCGGATCACGGCGACCGCCGCACTGGAGAGCAGCGAAGGCCAGGCCGCCCAGGTGTGGGTAGCCGTGACGGCCTACGACGCCGCCGGGCACATCGTGGCCGTGCGGCGCTGGGAGAGCAGCCAGCCGCTAGGCGCCGGCGAGAGCCTGCCCGTCTCCCTGGAACTATACAGCCTGGGCGCCGGCATCCAGCGCGTGGAAGCCCAGGTCGAAGCCCGCCCGTAAGACCGGGGAGCGACGTACGGCTATGTAAAAGGGGAATGCGTGGGAAGGGGGAAAGTAACAGCCTGGGGATCAGTTGTCCCAGATCAGGTAACTATCATTGACGCAGGCAGGCCCGTCTGCGGGCTGCTCGACACACACCTGGTAAATGACGATCGAGCCGCTGCTCAGGCCGGAAAACACCGGCAGGTCGTAGGTGCTCATGCCCTCCGAATTGGTGGGGAACATGGAGAAACTCTGCGACTGCTGGTCGGGGAACATCAGCACCAGCAGGGGCTCTGCCCCCTCCACCGGTGCGTTATCCGACTGGCGGGTCACCAGGGCGTAAATACGCTGGGACTCGCTGGAGGAAATCTCTGCCCGTTCCTCTCCAACCTGCAGGGCGACCGGCGCCAGCGCGGAGGCGTTCACGTCGTCGCGCGCCACCAGCGGGGCCATGGTATCCAGGTAGCGCGCCCCCAGCGGCGCCAGGCGGGTGCGCATGCCCTCGGCCGCGTTGGGATAGTAATCCAGGCAGTAGTTGGCGAAACACTGGCGGGCGACGTTCTCTTCCGGGTACATCATCGTCTCGGCAATCGGCTGACCGGAGATCTCCATCCCGCCGTGCTGGGCGATGAACTGGTCGAACATCACCGGCACGTGGTAGCCCAGGTCGCCCATGGTGGCGTAGAAGACCACGTTCTGCTCACTGCCAAAGAGCTGCGGCCCGGCATTGGTCACGTTCATATTAAGGTAAATCGCCAGCGGACGCAGGCGAATGGCGCCAGGGTTATCCTGGGGAGCGAAGACCACCACGTTGTCGTATACTCGTTCCAGATTGCCGTCTCCGGCCACGTAGACGTCCGTCAGCGGCCGCCCAAAGATCTCCGGACCGCCCAGGCGCTGCAAAGAAAGGTCCATGGGCGAGGCCACCAGGCTGTTAGACGGCGCCTCGTGGATGGCAAACTCGGGCCCCGTCTTGCGGCTGCGGCAGTCGGCGCCGCATACGTAAGCGCCGTATGAGATCAGGCCCACCTCCCCATCCGGGCTGTCGAAACGGTGGTAAAAGCCCAGGTTTTCGAAGTACTGCTCCACCTGCTGCTCGTCGTAGTTGTAACGCACCCGGCTGATGGGCGCCCCGGCCAGCTGGCCGTCCTTCAACTGCATATCGCGGGTGTAGAAATCGGGGTAGATGTTGTAGCCGTTCAGGATGGGCGCGCCGCTGTCGCCGGCCACCGTCTCCGGCTCGTCGCTGATGCCCATCTGGCGGCCGATGTCGGCCAGGTAGAAGCGCCCGGCGCCCGTCTCGAGCGGGCTGTAGCACAACAGGGCTTTGTCGGTATACTGGCAGTAGCTGTCGCCGCGCTCGAAGATCTCGGAGATCGCCGGGCCGAAGACGTCCGCCCCACCGATGTCGGAATAGAACTCACGCAGGCGGATATCTACGTCGTGGGTCCCCGTCGAAACCGGGATGATGGCAGAACTGACCGGCGCGGCACAGCCCGCCAGAACGGCCGCTGAAAGGCCGAGGAGAACTGTTCCTATGAATCTGAATGCCGCCCGGTGAGTCATTTGCCCTTTCCCCGTCATCCTGTAGTAAATTCGCTCGATCCTAAACACACTAAACGTTCGAAAGAAAAACCTAAACGAAACGATGTAAACCGCAGAAAATAGGTAGTTCTTAGTTTCATTCTACAAGCCACCTGGTCTTTAATCAATATCATGTGCAAAGTTTTATGGACTTTTTACGGTCTATAGGCAATATTTACGCGGTCACGGCAGGCTTTTTGCACGCAAATCGTGTCTTTTTAATGCATCCGATGTCATACCCGGCCCGCGGCGCGCTTTAGGGCCATTTGACGGAATTTTTACGCTGTTGACGCCCGGCCCGCCGGAACGCCATTCCGGCGCCATACACGCCGGGCGTTGGTGGTAGAATTTCCACACCAACACTTGCGCGGCCCGCTCCCGGCGGGCGGCGGGTGACTTTTCTTCCCCGGAGGCCGGCATGACAGATGTCGTCATTGTTGATGCAATTCGCACCCCCATCGGAGCGCTGGGCGGAGCCCTGGCGCGCCTGCGCCCGGATGACATGGCCGCCCACGTGCTGGCCTGTCTGCTGCAGCGCAACCCGCTCGACCCGGCCGAGATCGAAGAAGTCTACCTGGGTTGCGCCAACCAGGCCGGGGAGGACAACCGCAACGTGGCCCGCATGGCCGCCCTGCTGGCCGGGCTGCCGGTCAGCGTGGCCGGGGTGACCTTCAACCGCCTGTGCGCTTCGGGCCTCAACGCGGTCAATGCCGCCGCGCGGGCCATCCGCGCCGGCGAAGGCGAGATCTTCCTGGCCGGCGGCGTGGAGAGCATGTCGCGGGCCCCCTACTCGCTGCCCAAGGGCGAGCAGCCCTTCGCTTTCGGCAACCTGACCGCCTGGGACACCGCCCTGGGCTGGCGATACCCCAACCCCGTCTTGCAGGCACGCTACGGCCTGGACTCGATGGGTGAGACGGCCGAGAACATCGCCGAGCTGACCGGCATCCCCCGCGCCGAGCAAGACGCCTTTGCCCTGCGCAGCCACCAGCGCGCCATCGCCGCCATCGACGCCGGCAAGTTCGCCGAGGAGATCGTGCCCGTGGCCGTGCCGCAGCGCAAGGGCGAACCCCTCCAGGTAGACACGGACGAGCGCCCGCGGCGCGACACCAGCCTGGAGAGCCTGGCCCGCCTCAAACCGGCCTTCCGCAAAGGCGGCTCGGTGACGGCCGGTAATTCCTCCGGCCTCAACGACGGCGCCGCCGCCCTGCTGCTGATGAGCGCCGGCCGGGCCCGCGACCTGGGCCTCAAGCCCCTGGCGCGCCTGGTCACCTCGGCCGCCGCCGGGGTAGAGCCGCGCCTGATGGGACTGGGCCCCATACCGGCCACCCACAAGGCCCTGCAGCGCGCCGGGCTGCAGGTGGCAGACCTGGGACTGGTGGAGATCAACGAGGCCTTTGCCGTGCAGTCGCTGGCCGTCATCCACCAGCTGGGCCTTTCCGCTGAGCTCACCAACGTCAACGGCGGGGCGATTGCCCTGGGCCACCCCCTGGGCTGTTCGGGAGCGCGCATCCTCACCACCCTGCTGCACGAGATGCGCCGCCGGGCGCCCGAGGCGCCGCGCCCCTACTACGGCCTGGCGGCCCTGTGCGTGGGCGTGGGACAGGGCGAGGCCACGCTGGTCGAATGGTTGGATTAAAACAGGGGGAACGTTCATGAGGATCCTCGTCACCGGTTCCACCGGTTTTATCGGCGCTGCACTGTGCCGGGCCCTGGTCGACCAGGGTCACCACGTACTGGCTTTCCACCGCCCCACCAGCGTGCTGCGCCTGCTGGAGGACCTGCCGGTGGAACACGTCCTGGGCGACCTGACCCAGCCGGAGACTCTGGAAGCCGCCCTGCCGGGTGTGGACGTGGTCTTCCACGCCGGGGCGCTGCTGGGCGGCCGGGAGGAGCCGGGCCGCATGTACGCCGTGACCGTGGAAGGCACCCGCTCCCTGCTGGCCGCCGCCCACCAGGCCGGCGTGCGCCGCGTTGTGCACACCAGCTCGGCCGCCGCCCTGGGCGTGCCGGAAGAGCTGCCCGTGCCCATCCCTATCCACGAAAGCCACACCTGGAACTTCCGTCCCGACCACTACCCCTACGGCTACGCCAAGTACCTGGCCGAGATGGAAGTGCAGCGCGCCGTCGCCGCAGGGCTGGACGTGGTCATCGTCAACCCCACCCAGGTGTTCGGGGCCGGGGACATCTATCGCCAGACCAGCTCGCTGGTGGTCCAGGTGGCTTCCCAGCGCCTGCCGGCCGTGGCCGATGGCGGGGTCAACGCCGTGCACCTCGACGACGTGGTCGCCGGGCACCTGGCGGCCCTCAAGCTGGGCGCCCGCGGGGAGCGCTACATCCTGGGGGGTGAAAACCTGACCCTGGCGCGACTGATACAGCTCATCGCCGAAGTCACCGGCGTGCCTGCCCCGGGCGTGGTAGTCCCGGTACGCCTGGTGCGCAGCCTGGCCGCTCCCCTCAGCCGGGTGCAGTCTTTCATCAACCTGCCGGTGCCGGCGCAGACCCTGCGCCTGGCCGGGCGTTACTTCTATTACGATACGCGCAAAGCGCGGGTGGAATTGGGATTGGGGCCTGCCCGGCCGGTCCGCGAGGCCATCGCTGAGGCCTACGGGTGGTTCCGCCAGGTAGGGGCCATCCCCTAGCCGCCGATCTCGCTCATCACCCGGTTGAGGGGCACGCTGCCCCGGGCCAGGTCGTGACCCCAGGGTTTGTGCCACACGCCGTCCAGCACCAGCTGGCGCAGGTCGTCCAGGCCGGCGCCCCGGCGCAGTGGGGTGAGCAAATCGACTTCCTTCTCTTTCAACAGACACAAACGCAGCTTACCATCCGCCGTCAGGCGCGCCCGCGTGCAGCTGGCGCAGAAGGGCGCCGTCACCGGGGAGATAAAGCCCAGCTCGCCGGCCGCCCCGGGCAGTTGGTACAGGCGCGCCTCGCCATCCAGCTCGCCGTTGCGCAGGGGCTGGGGGATGTCTACCTCGCGGGACAGGCGCTCGATGATCTCGGCCGCCGTCACCACCTGTGACTTCTGCAGCTCGGTGGCCCCGGCGAAGGGCATCATTTCGATAAAACGCACCTGCCAGGGGTGCTCGTAGGTCAGGCGGGCCAGCCCGGCCACGTCGCCATCGTTGTACCCCCGTACCACCACAGCGTTGATCTTCACCGGGGCCAGCCCGGCCTGTTCGGCGGCCAGGATGCCGCGCCACACCCGCTCGAGCGAGCCCCAGCGGGTCACTTCCTTGAAGCGCCCCGCGTCCAGGGTATCCAGCGAGACGTTGACCCGCTGCAAACCGGCCTGGCGCAGCGGGCCGGCCAGCTGTTCCAGGCGCAGCCCGTTGGTGGTCATGCTCAGTGATTCCAGCCCCGGCAGGCGGGCCATCTCGCCCACCAGCGAGACGATGTGGGCCCGCACGGTGGGCTCCCCGCCCGTCAGGCGGAATTTGTCGAAGCCCAGCCCGGTGAACAGGCGGGCCAACAGCAGCAGCTCATCATCTTGCAACAGCTCGGCCGGCGGGCGGAAGATCATCATCTCCGGCATGCAGTACACGCAGCGCAGGTTGCAGCGGTCCGTCAGACTGATGCGCAGGTAGTGAATATTACGTCCAAAGCGGTCGAAAGCCATCCCTCTCCAATCCACAAACCGGTAAATGTACGGCCATTGCCTGGCTTCGGGAGGGTGGGGAGATTCCCCCTCTCGAATTCGTACTAAATATGTATTAATTATAGCAATTATACATTAAAACGCGGCTAGAATCGGGCTTCAATATTCATATAATGAATATCCGGGAAAAG
>JAAZNB010000496.1 GCA_012798515.1 Chloroflexota bacterium | reverse complement strand
TGGCGGGCATAGTAACGGCGGGAGAGGCGGTGCAGAAGCCGATTACGATGGCCCAGCCGGCCATCGCGTGGGCCCAGCAGGTGTTGAAATGAAAACCCACTGGCGTCTGCTGATCCTGGCGACAGTGCTGCTGGTGCTTGCATTAACCTCGCGGTGGTGGTTTCTGACTGTCCTTGCTTTTGTCCGGGTCAATAGTGACGTCATTCAGGCGATTGAAGCCCTGTTGCAAATTGTTCTTGTGGCGGCCTCGCTGTTCACCGGATGGCTGGCGTTACGGCGCAACCCGCCAGCGACTCACCCGGATGATCCGGCTGCCGGGCAGGGCGGGGTCGGTGGAAATAAAACCACCTTGAATATTCAGGGTGAAAATAAAGCCCCAGTCATAGTGGGAGACGGAAACCAGACCATCGTGAACTATCCAGTGATTCCACAAGGGCCGGGTATTTCGCCGGCGAAAGGCGAGGATTATGATGAGTTGATCAAGAAATACCTGACCTGGCTGATCAACTCCTATAACCATGTCCGGCTGTTTGGCTTTGAGCGCCTGGGTGTGAACGATCAGCGGCCGGACCGACCGCTGCGGGAAATATTCATCCCGATCTCGTTCTACCGGATTGCCGTGCCGGGGACACATGAAGATGAAAACCGCCTGGCCACCGGTAGCTCCAATGAGGGAATGGAGCGGGAAAAACCATTCCCGGCGTTGCGAGAAGAGCGAGAGAAAGCAGCTGGTAATATCCCGTTAAGTAATCTGCTGAAAAAATCTCCTCAATTGTTGATTATCGGCAGCCCGGGTTGCGGAAAGAGTACGCTGCTGAAATACCTGGCTGTATGTGAGGCAACCCATGTGCTAACTGGCCAGGCATTGCCATTTAGCCTGCCGTATAAATTCTCCGATCCGGTACCACTGTACGTGTCGTTACGCGGTTATGAGAAATACCAGGCGCAGGATAGGGAGCACCCGGGAAATCTGGTCGGCTATATCCTGCATTACCTGAACCACTATGGTGAGTTTCTCCCCGATTTTTCGGAAGAATGTTTAGAATGGCTGCTCACTGAAGGCCGCAGCATGATCTTGTTGGATGGGTTGGATGAGGTGGTTGATTCAAAGGTGCGCGGTCGGGTGAGGGCAAGGATCGAGGCGTTGGCCGAAAATTATAAAAATAATATTTTCATTATCACCGCCCGCGAGGCAGGATTTCAAGATTCGAGTGTCTTCAACGATCATTTCACGCGCCTGGACATACGGCCTCTGGATGGGGTACAGATCGGGCAGCTGGTCGCTAACTGGTGCAGGCAGATATATCCGATAGATACCGAGGCGCGCATCCTTGAAATTGGCACTGCTATTGAGGAAATCAATACGTGGCACAAAGATAAGAAATTGCCCCCGCTCATTTCGACGCCTTTGATGGTCACCATGGTATTGGGCGTGAAATGGGGCCATACGAAACTGCCTCGTGAACGGGCCAAGCTGTATGATGCTATCGTCAACGTAACCCTTAATTTACAGTACACGCAAGATGATGCTGACCGGGATGGATTGGTGGAAGTGGGCGGAACGGTAGATGATCAGCTGGAATGGCTGTGGACCCTGGCCTTCTCCATGCACAGTGGCGGGCAGCCAACCACGGTAGTCTCTAAAGAATATATCCACCAGGTGCTTTTCGAAAGGTTCCCCGGCGATATGACCGAAGCCATCTTCGACCGTTTTATCGGTGCAGTGGAAAACCGGGGTGGCCTGTTAGAAGCACAGGCTGGTTTGTATCAGTTTACTCACCTGACCTTCCAGGAGTTCCTGTCTGCCCGTTACATTGTCGATTGTCAGCTGAAGAATGAGCAGCTGCGGCCGTATATCACAGATCCGTGGTGGCGAGAGGTTTTACTGCTCACTTACGGATACGCCATTTTCAATTCGCGGCAATTCGCGCGAGGGTATCTTGCCTGGCTTTCTGACCTGCAAGGCGATGACCGTCTGGCCGGCCTGGAACTGGCGGCAACCGCTTTGCTGGAGAGCGGGGTACGAGAAGGTGAAATCCACCGGGCGCATGCCCAGAATATTATCGGTGAGTTAGCCAATCCGAAAAAAGCCTATCCGGCGCCCCTGCGCGCCAGGGCTGGCCGCGCCCTGGCGCATCTTGGCGACGCCCGCTTCCGGCCCGATGCCTGGTTCTTGCCGGACGAACCACTGTTGGGCTTTGTGAAAATCCCTGCCGGTCCATTCTTGATGAGTAGCGACCCCAGAAGGGAACCACAGGCGGAGCTCGATGAGCAGCACCAGCACAGCGTCAACCTGGAAGAATTTTATATCTCACGCTATCCGGTTACCGTCGCGCAATACCGCGCCTTTGTGGAGACAAGTGGTTTCTCCATCGGTGATTCTTCCGGCCTATCTGGACTGGACAATGCGCCGGTCGTTTGTATCAATTTGGATGAAGCGCTGGCGTACGGTAAATGGTTGACCGGGACGCTACGTGAAAGCACGCTAACGCCATCGGAGCTCAGGGAAGCGTTGGAATATCATGGAGAGATTACCCTGCCATCTGAAGCAGAATGGGAGAAAGCCGCGAAATCACGCCCGCCTGCAGATGGGAACCTGCCGGATGCGCAAATGGTTTCTTCGATTTATCCCTGGGGCGATACGTTTGATACCGGGCGGGCGAACACCCGCGAGAGCGGAATTGGAGGAACCACGGTCGTAGGGATATTTCCGGCAGGGGCAAGCGGTTATGGGATACTTGACCTGAGTGGAAACGTCTACGAATGGACGCGTAGTATGCACGAGAAATATCCCTACGACCCAAACGATGGCAGGGAGAACCTCGGTGGGAAAAAGGAACGAATACTGCGCGGTGGATCATGGAATGAACGGCATTTCCATACCCGTTGCTCTTACCGCAACTGGTTGAAACCTCAGAGCCGGTCTGACTTTATCGGTTTCCGGACGGTACTCGTGCCGTACAGATACAAGACCTCTTGAGGGGTTCTTACGATAGAGAACTTTAAGGTGTGAGAGCTGACTCCAATGGTTTCAATCGAGACAGTTTTGCCATTCCGTAAGCGCCTTCTTCCAGCATCTTTTAGGCAAGCCACCATCGTGTGAACTGTCGCTTGCCTGGCTGGCGTTATCAGGGAATTACTTCACTGCTTTCCCATCATTGGGCGACAGGGCGAAGACCTGCTTTAGCATCTCCGGCAAATCCCCTACGTAGGTAAAGACCAGCCGTTGCCCGGCCCGTGTGGCTGCCATGTAAACCTTGCGGGTATTGTCGCGAATAATCTCTTCTCTTTCATCGTCAGAAAGACGGATAGATTGCTCTTCCTCGAAGAGCTCACGCAAACCGACCAGGAACACGATGGGGCTTTCCAGGCCTGCCCCGGCATTGAGAGTGGTCACCCGGACATAATTGCCCGGGTAGGTTTCTTTCGGATCCATGGCCGTGTTTTTACCCAGGCGGTGGTCGATGGCCTGGGTCAGGGCCTGGCAGCCTTCGCCATTGGCGTGCAAGATCAGCAGGTGATTGCGGGGATAACCCTGGCGGAGGAATTCGGTTACCTCATTGGCCACCCGGGCGATCTCATCCTGGGCGCTGGTGAGGCTGATCACCTGTGGAAAGGCGCCATCAGGCATGTTGAGCATGTCTGGCGCCAGGATATCTTCGTCTGTCTCAGCCGAAAGACGCAGCCGGTAAAACAGGGTGGCGAACTGCATGATCTCCCGAGTCGTCCGGTAGCTGCGGCGAAGTAAATGCGATCTGCCTCTGGCTTCCAGCCCCAACGATTTCCAGGTTGCCTTTCGCCCGAGAAATCCCTGGGTGGGATCGGCCACCAGGAACAAGTGTGAATTTTGGGGTTTGAGGGCCTTCTGAATGAGATTTACCCATAAAGGTGCGAAGAACTGGGCTTCATCTACCAGGACGATGTCGTATTGGGGAAGTTCGACCTTTTCCTCTTCGAAACATTTCCAAAGACGTTGAGGCACGTCGCCCCAATCCAGGGCCCCTTGTTGTTCGAGCATCTGTTGGTAGGTTTCGACTGCCGCCCACATCTGCTGGCGTTGTTCGGCCGTCAGGCTAAACCCCCTTCCGCGCCGGTCGGCAGTCAAATAACTTTCTTTGTCCAGCGGCAATTGATCCTTGATCCAGTCAATTTCGCTGAGGAGCATATGCTCGGTGATTTTACTGTCGGCCAGCGTGTTTTGCCATGCCGCCCGGATTATTCTCTCACGTTTACGGATGGAGAGGGGGTCTACCCAGGGAAACTGCCTGGGCCAGTGGTGATAGCACCAGGCATTGAACGTGCGCCACTCGATCCTGTCGGGTAGATGGCCTTCCAGACGAGAAAAACGGCTTTGTATGTCGTGACTGAGAGGGCGATTGTGGGTGAGTACCAGAAACTGCTTGTTCGGGTAGAGGTGATAGAGCAAGCGTAACCGGTAGAGCAGGATCAAGGTTTTCCCACTGCCGGCCACCCCGTTGATGATGTTCAGCCTGAAATCATTGCTGAGCGCCTGGCCATCTGGTTCGATATCCAGATCGGCCTTCACCGCTGCTTCCTGGTTGTAATCCAGCAGGTAGTTGGTCAGGCCTGCTTCGAGACGACGTGGATGAGGCGAGCGCACCGTCATCTCGGCCGGCACGACCACTTCTGGCGTAAAACACTGCCGGATTTTCTCTATCCAGGCCACCTCTATTGGCCTGGGTGGAAAGAAATCTTCCCATTTTATGCCGGAATCCGGCTGGAGCAACTCGCGCCCGGCCCAATGCGGCTCGCCAGGGGCGCGTTTCAGGCGACTTTCTAGTACCTGTTTGTGTGGGACATTGGGAAATATCGTAATAGTTTCAAGAGGTACATCATCCGGGAGTTGTATCTTCTCCAGGAATGTCGTCAGAATGGCCGTCTCTGCTGCTCCGAATGGCAGGCGGTCATCATCGATCAAGAGCAGTTGAGCGGCAGGAGTGGCCTGTGTGGTCGAGGAGGTGCTGACCTTCACTAACAGCGCTTTCCCTTCATGGGTGATCATCAGGAAATCCGGGGCGTCCGATTGCCAGGGAGCCAGAT
The DNA here is from genome assembly GCA_012798515.1 of Chloroflexota bacterium. Lineage (GTDB taxonomy): Bacteria > Chloroflexota > Anaerolineae > Anaerolineales > Anaerolineaceae > JAAZNB01. The sequence continues at coordinate 2,616 of JAAZNB010000496.1, read as the reverse complement.
GATGCCAGATGTAGAAGGTGTCCGGCAGGGCTTTCAAAACCTTGAAGGTCTTGAGCACTTCGCCAGGCAACACGGTAGGCAGCGTCTCGGGCATCATATGCGCCATGGCTAAGTCAGGTCTCCATCCGGCAGCGTGATGTGCAAACACGAATTGATCAGGTCCCGCAACAGCGCGAACGTTTCGGCGTAAAGGGGATCATCCTGGTTGCCATCTAACATGTGGTGACTGCCTACCAGGATCAACTTGGTCCGCGAACGGGTCACGGCTACATTTAAACGCTGCGGCTGAAAGAGGAAGTCGGCCATTTGAGCAGCGAAGGCCGGGCTGGCGGTGGCAAAGGAGACCAGTACCACCTCGCGTTCCTGTCCCTGCATCCGTTCGACGGTATCGACCACGACCCTGGTCCAGATGGATTCATCGTCGATGGTGCGGCGCAACAGGCTGCGGATGAGGCGGCTTTGCGCCCGATAGGGCACAACCACGCCAATTTCCTCCGGCGAGACTTCGTGCTCCAGCAGCGCCAGGATGAGTTCGACCACGATCTCGGCTTCCCGACGGCTGCGAACGGTGGTGTTCCGGTGGCAGAGATCGAGAAATACGGTCGGGGAAGTGGGATCGAGGACAAAATCCCAACGAGTAGCCTGATGGGTAAGTTGAAGACGTCGCCCTGCTGCTTTCTGGCTGGAGATCAGCTCATTGCGGTAAAAAGTGCGGCTGGGCCAATCGGTCAGGACATCGTTGAGGCGGTAGGTGATGTTCAGCATGGTTTCGCTGCCCCGGCCGGCCAGGTAAGCAAATATGGAAGTTTGGGCGGCTTTCTGTTCCGAAAAGACCGTCACGGGTGGAAGCTGGTTCTCGTCACCGATGAAGATGTACTTGTTGCCCGCCAGCATGCCCATAATCGCCAGCGGCAACGTGACCTGAGAGGCTTCGTCGAACAGAACGACGTCAAATTCCACGTTCGCCAGACGTTGGGTATGAAGAGCGAAAGGCGTGGCCCCAATCACGTAACCGCCGGCGAGATCGCCAAAATGAGATTGGTCGAAGGAATCAAAATTGGGCACGTGTAAATCTCCAGTGTGCCGGTTTTCGCCAATCTTGCAAACAGGAATATCCTCATCCACATCGGGAATCTTGTTGAGCGCATTGTGGATGGCGCGGTGGGTCAGCGCTGTCACCAACACGCGCTGGCCATCGGCTACCAGGAGCCTGGCCAGGTGAGCGAGCATCCAGGTCTTCCCGGTGCCTGGGGGACCCTGGATCAGGTGTAGCAGGTCGGAGGCATAGGCGCGGGCAACCGCTTCGACCTGGCTGTCGTTCAAGCCGGCGGCTGCCATTTCCTGTGCGGAGCGTTCGTGGCGGGCATAATCGATTTGGGGCTTTAATGAGCCTTGCAATAGCGGCAGAATGGTCGAGCGCCCGCGCAGGGAGTCGGCCACTGTGTTCAACGCATCCAGGTAAAACGGGCTGGAATCGAACCAATCTTGATCGATGATCCACCCCTCGGGTTCTGCGTCCAGGAAGAAATGGTTGCCTTTGATCAGGCTGGCCTCTAGCTCGGTTTCTCCGTCGTACTGTAACTCTATGTGTAGGGCTTCGGGATCCTTGGGGCTGCCGTGATGCAGCACCAGCAGGTCGCCTTAGCGAAAGCGCGAGTCGTTGGTGTCACAGCGCAGGCGAATGAGACCCTTATCAAATTTTTCGAATCGCAATCCCTCGATTGCCCAACCCTTCGCCACGCGTTCCGACAACGGCCTGGACCACTGCCGGTCGAGTGCAGAATACTGCGTTTCTGCCTCGGCCCGGACGAAATAACGCAAACGGTTGAGAAGTTCGGTCGTGGCTACCATGGATTGCTATTTCCTTCTATAATCGGCCGGGATATCACCCCGGGCATCTGTGTCCCATTTCAAAATGTCATTCGAATACTCGTTTTGGCCGAGCCAATCTTCGGTCCGGGCGATCAGATCGAATGTTGGGGCGTTCTTTTCATCCCGGGGTAACTTTGTTTTGTCTATTTTGTTCTTTATCCACACGTGCGCAGTTTCTGAGTCGGAATAGACCGCTGCGGTGATGTTACGTTTCTTGAAAAGCGCCAGGGCATGAGCCATGGCCAGGAATTCGCCAATGTTGTTACTGCCATTTTCGAACGGGCCCTGGCGGAAGATCGGCTGTCTGGTGGTGGTGTGCACGCACTTATACTCCACCGGACCGGGATTGCCGGTGCAAGATGCATCTACGCCATAACTTTCCTCGATGGGTTGGCCGATCATTTCCAGCATCACCGGGCTAAGGGTGGGAACCCGTCTGCCTTTGTATTCTTCGTAAACAGATTGAAGCGCGGCTTCGGCGTCATTGAAACCGGTTACCTGTGCGGAACAATCTCCCCGGGAGATAACGATGCCGCTCTGGCGACCTTTCCAGACGACGTATTATTTTTGCTTTTCCATTGTGTTACCCCCACCCAAAATTATTCCCAATCTCCCGGGTTGAAACGTCGCGTGCGTTTCAGCTCGCCGCGCTTTTTCTTGGCGCCCACCCGGGCCGCCCTGGCGGTCAGGCTGGGGCGGGTGGCCTTGCGCACCTTGGGCCTTTCCAGCGCCTTCTGGATCCAG
>JAAZNB010000495.1 GCA_012798515.1 Chloroflexota bacterium | reverse complement strand
GGGCCGCCATCAGTCCCTCCCCATTTTGGTTCTTGAAAATGGAGGAAGCAAGAACCGGCGCCCGGTGACACTGAACGGAGTGCGCCCGAGCCTCTTTTTTCAGCAGGTCGGGCTTCCCGGGTAGGGCGATTTCTTCTGTAGGGTGCGTTGGCAACGCACCTCTTTTTCCGGTCGTACCGGCCTCCGGTCGAAGCAAACGTGTCCGTGTGGGGTGGCGGCCATTTTCACGTTCCCGCGCGGACCACCGGGGTATGCATGAGACGAGTCGGGTAAGCCGGCATCCCTGGCCGGCCGTGTTCGGTCGGGCGTACCCCTACGGGGCACTTTGGAAGCCCGACCTGCTAAATGAATTTGGCCATTTTTACCCCTATCGGGACACCTTGGAAGCCCGACCTGCTAAAAGAAGGGGTTCTGCGGCCTGGGGGAAATCGACCCGGCGTAGGTTGGCTAGAGCGATCCGGCCAAATGCGCCTGTCCGTGGCGGAGGCAGGCTGCCCCGGCGCCCCGGCCGGCTCGGGCCGGAAGCGAAAGCCAACTTTCACGTTCCCGGGCGGACCATTGGGGTATGCATGAGACGAGCCGGGTAAGCCCTCTCGGGCAGGCCCCTCAGAACTCGGGACGAAAAATGGCCACAGAGCGGCCGGGGAGCAGCCCAGCACCAGGGATCGCATCCACACACGAGAGCTAACCCCCTCCTTCACCTCCCCCATTTTTCCGGAACAAAAAATGGGGGAGGCAGGACCCCGCGGGCCAGGCCGGGATGCCGGTCACACCGCAAAGCGTGACCGGCAATATGACTCTGCTCACATGCCAGAGCCGGCTTCCCGGGCTAGGATAGTCTTATCCGCGCCGCAGGGCGCGGAAAGATCGATCCAGGAGTAATTCATGGCAGACGCTTCCCGCATGCACAAAACCCGCCGCATGGTGGGCGAAATCCTTTCCCAACTCTTAAACGTCCCCATCCTCTCGGGGATCCTGGTCACCATCATCTTCTTCCAGCTGCCCAACAACCTGCCCAACCGCATGGGCGGCTTCGCCTGGGCGCTGTTGTTCATGTGCCTCATCCCGCTGTGCAGCCTGTTCTTCTACATCCCCGGCAAGCTCAAAGACTGGCCCAAGGTGATCCGCCGCCAGCGCATCGCCAGCTTCGTGTTCATGATCGTCAGCTACCCGCTGGGCTTCCTGGTGCTGCACCTCACCCACGCCCCGCGCATCTACGAAGCCATCGCCGTGACCTACACCCTGGTTACCCTGGGGCTGATCGTCTTCAACCTGCTGCTGCGCTACAAAGCCAGCGGGCACGCCGCGGGGGTAGCCGGCCCGGTGGCCGCCCTGGTCTACCTCTACGGGCTGATCGCCGCCCCGGCCGTGGCCCTGCTGCCCCTGGTCACCTGGGCGCGGGTGTCGGCCAAGGGACACAACGTGTGGCAGACCGTGGTGGGGGCCGGGCTGTCGCTGGCCATCGGCGTGGGCGTGCTGTGGGCCTACGGTTTCACGCCTTTCACCGGGGTACTGTGGTAGACGCCCCCCTGGTAGGGTAGGGTTCGCCTTTCCTCCTGGGCCGGCAGCCGGCCCAGGTTTTTTTACGCCGGCCCGGGCGGGAAGCCGCCAGGGCAATTGCATCAAAACACTTGTTCTATGAGATTTGCTATCACCCACCCCTAAATCCCCGCCCTCAAGGGCGGGGACTTTAAAAAGAGTGCGAGATGGCTGTATCTGGCGGCACAAAATGTGCCGCCAGATACAGCC
>JAAZNB010000494.1 GCA_012798515.1 Chloroflexota bacterium | reverse complement strand
TCGAGAAGGCCCTTTCCCCGCGCCCCGAAGATCGCTTCGAGAGCGTGCAGGCCTTCGGCGCAGCTCTGACCGGCGCCGCCTCGCAGCCTACCCAGCCCGTGACCGCGCCGGCCCAGGCCGGCCAGCCCCGGCGGCCGTTCTATCGCTCCCCGGGCTGCTTGCTGGCCGGGGTCGGCGCGGCCCTGGGGCTGGTGGCGGTCCTGGCTGTTGCCGGCGGATTGTTCTGGCTGAACGGCCGCCCCACCCCCACTGTATTAGCGCCTGAGCCCACACCGGCACTGGCCGTGCTGGACATCGCCACCCCCACGCCCTCCCGGCCCCAGGCAACCCCTACCCTCGCTCCTCCTACGGCCACCCTCACGGCCGCACCCAGTGACACGCCCCTGCCGGTCGCCAGTCCCACCCCTCAGCTGCGCCTCATCGGCGAGGGCAAACGCATCGTCTTCGTCAGCGACCGCGCCGGCGGGCAAACCTTGCAGCTGTGGAGCATGGCGGTTGCCCTGGACGAGCTGGGCAACGTCGTCCCGGTCGACGTGCAGCAGCTGACCTTCGACCCCATGGACAAATACCAGCCCGCCTGGTCGCCCGACGGCACTGCCCTGATCTACTCGGCCACCGGGCCCCAGGGCCAGGACCGTGACCTGTGGCTGCTGGACCTCTCGGCCCCCCAGCAGAAGCCCGTGCCCCTGGTGCAGCTCAAAGGCGACGACAGCCAGCCGGCCTGGTCCCCGGACGGGGAATGGATCGCCTTCACCAACCACGGCCGTTTCAACCCAGTCGACCAGCTGTACGTCGTCCCTGCCGCGGGCGGGGAACCCCACCGCCTGAGCTTCGATTTCGAGGAATCCTCGCCGGTCTGGTCGCCGGCCATGGACTGGATGCTGTACGTCATTGCCGCCCGAGACCACCGCTATTTCTTCCTGCGCAGTTGGGGCGGCGACGTCTATCCCACCCCCTTCCCTACCCCCCAGCCTTACGACCCGACCACCTACTTTGGTCGCCTGGGTGAAGTTTCTGGCCCGGCCTGGTCGCCGGACGGCGCTTTTATCGCCTACACGCGTCACGAGGGTAGCCTGGAAAAGATCTATTCGCTGCGCTACGCCTCGCTCGGCGGCGAAACCACCCTGCTCACCGGCGACACCTCGACCAATCGCGAGCCGGATTGGTCGCCGGATTCGCAGTGGATCGTGTTCACCTCCGCCCGGGACGGCAATTCGGAAATCTACCTGATGACGGCCACCGGCCTGCTACAGACCAACCTATCCCAATCTCCCGGGAACGATTCCCAACCCGCCTGGCAGCCGTGACCTGCCCCGCCAAGAAACCGCGCTTGACCCTCACGCTCTAGAAGGTGTTCTGAACTCTCCTCGCCCCGGCAGCCGTGTCCGGTCGGGCGCGCGGGGGCGGCCTGCTAATGGAAATTGGCAATTTTTTCCCGGCGCCGTGCTCTGCGGCCTGGGGGAAACCGTCCATGCGTAGGTTGGCTAGAGCGGTCCTGCAAAATGCGCTTTTCCATCGCGGTGGCAGGCCGCCCCCGCGCCCCGGCCGGCTTGCACCGGGAGCGAAAGCCAACTTTCACGCTCTTGGGCGGATCATTGGGGTATGCCCGAGACGGCGCGGGTAAGCCGGC
>JAAZNB010000493.1 GCA_012798515.1 Chloroflexota bacterium | reverse complement strand
GCGGCCGGTGCGGGCATGGGACGTAGCCTTTTGAAGATCTGCCCTCCGCGCGTGACCGTGAAAGTTGGCTTTCGCTTCAGGCGCGGGCCGGCCGGGGCGCCGGGGCCGCCGGCCGCCGCGGCGGAGAGGCATGTCTGGCCAGATCGCTCTAGCCAACCTACGCCGGGCCGGTCTCCCCCAGGCCGCAGAACCACGCCCGACCGAACCCGCGCTCCGGGGGCGGCCTGGCCTGCTGTCGTTGTCTGTTACAACATGTCCGCCGGGGGGGCTTAAAATCAACCGGTCCCCGGGTTTGACCCGGGGACCGGTGAAAAGGTACACTTCGAGCGCCGGCTACCAGAGACGATTGTCGAAGCTGGTCAGGGCCCGCATGTAATTGGCCCGTTCGAAGGCGGCCGGTTCGGCCACGGCGCGCTGGCTCATGCTGCCCTGCATCTGCTTGATGGAAGTGTATTCGTAGGCCTCCATCCAGTTCTGCATGTCGGACAGGATCTCGCCGGCCCGCCCCACGCCGTTGTGGATGAATTCCGAGGCGACCATGGCGACGTTGGCGCCGGCCATCATGGCCTTGAGCGCGTCCTGGGCGCTGTGCACGCCGCTGGTGAGGGCCAGGTCGGCGTCGAGGCGGCCGTAGAGCATAGCCACCCAGCGTAGGGGCAGGCGCAGGTCCTCGCTGGTGCTCAGCACCAGGTTGGGCACCACTTCCAGGGACTCGATATCCAGGTCCGGCTGGTAGAAGCGGTTGAACAGCACCAGGCCGTTGGCGCCGGCGTTGACCAGGCTGCGGGCGAAGGACGGCAGGGAGGTAAAGAAGGGGCTCAGCTTGACGGCCAGCGGGATATGGATCTGCTTGTGCACGTCACGCACCAGGTCGATGTAAGCCTGTTCGAGCTGGCCGCTGGTGAGCATCGGATCGGTAGGAATAAAGTAGATATTCAGTTCCAGAGCGTCGGCGCCGGCTTGCTCGATGCGCTTGGCGGTATCGATCCAACCACCGGTCGAGATCCCATTGAGACTGCCGATCACCGGAATGCTCACCGACTGCTTGACTTTCTGGATCAGGTTCAGATATTCATCCGGACCGACGTTGTAGTGCGGCATGTCGGGGAAATAAGTGAGGGCTTCGGCGTAGGTCTCCGTGCCGCGGCTGAGGAAGTAATCCAAAGCCAGGCTTTCGTGGGTTATCTGCTCCTCGAACAGCGAGTACATCACCACGGCGCTAACCCCGGCGTCTTCCAGACGGCGCACGCCGTCCAGCTTCTTCGAAAGCGGCGAAGCCGAAGCCATCAACGGGTTCTTTAGTTGCAATCCAAGGTAAGTTGTACTCAGGTCTACCATTGTCATTCCTCTTTAGTTTTGAGATGCGGCGGCTTCGTCAGCGCCTTTATTGTACTGGATCTCTGCCATCTGGCGGTAGAGCTCCCAGCGTTTGCGAACATCTTCGCGAGCATCTTTCATCAACTCTTCGGCGCGAGCTTCATCGCTCAGGGCCAGCATGCGGTAGCGGGTCTCGTTGTAGGCGTATTCCTGCACCGGGACGGTGGGATCCTTGGAGTCGATGGTCAGCGGGTTCTTGCCTTCGGCGGCCAGGGCCGGGTTGTAACGGTACAGCGGCCAGATGCCCGACTGCACAGCCAGGCGCTGCTGGTCGAGGCCCTTGCGCATGTCGATGCCGTGGTTGATGCAGTGCGAGTAAGCAATGATCAGGGAAGGACCGTCGTAATGGTCGGCTTCCAGGAAAGATTTCAGCGTGTGCTGGTCGTTGGCGCCCATGGCCACGCGGGCCACGTAGATGTAACCGTAGGCCATAGCGATCATGCCCAGGTCCTTCTTGGGCAGGCTCTTACCGTTGGCGGCAAATTTCGCCACAGCCGCCCGCGGGGTGGACTTGGAGGCCTGGCCGCCGGTGTTGGAGTAGACTTCGGTGTCCAGCACCAGGACGTTGACGTTGCGGCCGGAAGCCAGCACGTGGTCGAGGCCACCGTAACCGATGTCGTAGGCCCAGCCGTCGCCGCCCAGGATCCACACACTCTTCTTGACCAGGGAGTCGGCGATGCTGCTCAACAGGCGGGCGTTGGGCGTGCCGTTGGCGGCTGCCAGGCGCTGCTTGAGCAGGTCGACCCGTTCGCGCTGGGCCTTGATGCCGGCGTCGTTGGATTGTTCGGCTTCCAGCAGGCCGGTGACCAGGTCTTCGCCGACGACAGAGGCGAAGGAGGGCAGCAGCTCGCGGGCGATCTCGGTTTGCTTGTCGACGGTCAGGCGCATGCCCATGCCGAACTCGGCGTTGTCTTCGAACAGGGAGTTCGACCAGGTCGGGCCGCGGCCTTCTTTGTTGTGGGCCCACGGGGTGGTGGGCAGGTTACCGCCGTAGATGGAGGAGCAGCCGGTGGCGTTGGCAATCAATGCCCGGTCGCCAAACAGCTGGGAAAGCAGCTTGATGTAGGGGGTCTCGCCGCAGCCGGCGCAAGCGCCGGAGAACTCGAACAACGGCTGCAAGAGCTGCGAATTCTTGATCGTGGTGGGGCTGATGGCCGTGCGATCCACCTCGGGCAGGCCGAGGAAGAAGTCCCAGTTGGCGCTTTCGGACTCACGCAGAGGAGGCTGGGAAGCCATGTTGAGCGCTTTGCGGCCCACGTTGCTCTTGTCTTTGGCCGGGCAGACTTCCACACACAGGCCGCAGCCGGTGCAGTCTTCGGGGGCGATCTGGATGGTGTACTTCATGCCGGGCAGTTCTTTGAACTTGGCATCGATCGACTTGAAGGTAGCGGGGGCGTCGGCCAGCAGTGCCGGGTCGTAGACCTTCTGGCGCACCACGGCGTGCGGGCACACGAAGGCGCACTTACCGCACTGGATGCACAGGTCCGATTCCCACACCGGGATCTCCAGGGTGATGTTGCGTTTTTCGTACTGGGTCGTGCCGGTGGGATAGGTGCCGTCTACCGGCATGGCCGAGACGGGCAGGTTGTCGCCTTCCAGGACGAGCATGGGGCCCAACACGTCGCGCACAAACTCGGGCGCCGTGGCGCTGACCGCCGGGCGGCGGGTGAGCTGGCTGGTGGCCTGGGCCGGCACCTTGACTTCGTACAGGTTGGCCAGGGAAGAATCGACGGCGTCGAAGTTCTTCTTCACCACGGCCTCGCCGCGCTTGCCATAGGTCTTCTTGATGCTCTTCTTGATCTGCTCGATAGCCTCTTCGCGGGGCAGAACGCCGCTGATGGCGAAGAAGCAGGTCTGCATGATGGTATTGATGCGTGCGCCCATGCCGGTCTTGTTGGCCACTTCATAGGCGTCGATGACGAAGAAGCGTAGTTTCTTGGCCAGGATCTGTTCCTGGACCTCACGCGGCAGGTGATCCCACACTTCGTCGGGGCCGTAGATGCTGTTGAGCAGGAACACGCCACCCTGGCGGGCGTAGTGCAGCATGTCCAGGCGCTCGAGGAAGGAGAACTGGTGGCAGGCTACGAAATTGCCGTCGCCTTCGCCGATCAGGTACGGGGCGCGGATCTGGCGCGGGCCGAAGCGCAGGTGCGAAACGGTCACCGTGCCGGATTTCTTGGAGTCGTAGGAGAAGTACCCCTGGGCATAGTTGTCGGTCTCACCACCGATGATCTTGATCGAGTTCTTGTTGGCGCCGACGGTGCCATCCGAGCCCAGGCCGTAGAACAGGCAGCGCACGGTGTCGTCGTGGGCGATGGAGAAGGCGGGATCGTAGCTCAGGCTGGTGAAATTGACGTCGTCGTGGATACCCACGGTGAAGTGGTTGATCGGCTCGGCCTTGGCCATCTCATCGAAGATGCTCTTGGCCATAGCCGGGGTGAATTCTTTGGAAGACAGGCCGTAGCGTCCGCCGATGACCTTGGGCATGCTCTTGAAGGGCGCAACACCCTTGTCCAGGGCCTCGTTGAGGGCCGCGATCACGTCCAGGTAGAGCGGCTCGCCACCCGCGCCGGGTTCCTTGGTGCGGTCGAGGACGGCGAGGATCTTCGTGGTGGC
>JAAZNB010000492.1 GCA_012798515.1 Chloroflexota bacterium | reverse complement strand
TTGGGCAGCAGCATGGTTTTCAATTCCTGTTCCATTTTATCGATCTTGGGCAGGAATTCTTCCAGATCCATCAAGGCCAGCTCCCGCAGATCAGGGTCGTCGGACAATTCCAGCGAGCGAGCCTCTGCTACCTTTTGGATCGCCGCCCGATATTCCTGGCTCTTGGATACAATGGGCTCCAGGTCGGATCGCTCTTTGGCGATCTCGGCAGCTTTTTGATAGTCATCGATTGTGTTTTCGAGTATATGGCTAAGTTCTTCGTAGCGTTCTTCGATGGAGGTAATCTTATCAAGCATACGGGTATTATCCTATATCCTTAGCGGCGTTTCTTTTCCTTTTCCAAACAATACATTATACCAGGGCTTCTACCGGTATGAACTTTTCGGTGGATTGGAAGCATTCTTATCCAGCAACTTTGCCCTTCCGTTAGTATAATTGTTCTAGCCCATGCGTCTTCCTCGCAGTCTCACCGTCCTACGTGACCGTACCATCTCGATCCTGTGGTTTAGCCAGGTATTCTCTGCTTTTGGGGACCGTTTCCACGAGATCGCTATCGTCTGGTACAGCATCCAGCTGATCGGCTCCGAAGCCGGGTTCATCCTGGCAGGCGGCTCACTGGCGCGTCTGGCATTCGGATTGTTTGGCGGGGTACTTGCCGATCGATGGAACCGGCAGCGCATTCTGGTCACGGTGGACCTGGTGCGCGCCGCAGCCGTTGCGACTCTCCCGCTGGCGGCCATCCTGGGGCAGCTTTCGCTCACCCACCTGGCCGTGGTGGCCATCATTGTGGGTGGGTTAAGTGCGATTTTCGAGCCATCTTTACAGGCCAGCCTGCCCGATCTGGCGCACGATTCTGCCACGCTGCAGGCCACCAATGGATTGATGGATGTGACCAGCCGGTTGGCGCGTGTTTTTGCGCCGGGGTTAGCCGGGCTGATCATCGCCTGGATTCCGCTGGCCCATTTCTTTAGCATCGACGCGGTGACCTTTTTGGTCTCGGCGCTGGCTATTCTGGCGCTGCACAACGCTTTCCCGGTGCATTTCAAACCGGAAGTCATCCCGGGCGAGATGCATCCCCTGCGCCGGGTGGCGCGGGACATCGGCGGCGCGTTCCACCTGGTATATGCCAATCGCCCGGTATTTTGGGGATTGATCGCAATCACTCTCATGAATATGACCTGGAATGCGGCCTTCACGGTCGGCGTGGCGCTGTTCACGCAACAGCGCATGCAAGGGGACGTTGGCGCCTATGGCCTGTTGGTGGCCGCCTATGGGGTGGGGAACGTACTCAGCAACCTGGTGGTCGGCAGCCTGACCATCCGCCATCGAGTGCGAACGCTGTTCCTGGGTAAAATCATCTTGGGATTGGGGTTCTGGCTGTTTACATACTCGACCAGCCTGCCGGCGGCCATGGTGTGCATGGCAACAGCGGCTATCGGTGGTCCGATGGGCGACATCATGCTGTTGTTGATGATTCAAGAAGAATTTCCGGCGGATCAGATCGGGAAAATCTACAGCACCCGCATGACCCTCTCCAGTGCGGGGGCGTCCCTGGGTTTGATGCTGGCCGGTCCTTTGTTCAATAGCATGGCAGTCACGACCGGAATTACCCTGTGCGCGGTATTGATGTTGCTGATCGGCTTTACCGGGACGATACGTTTCCTTCGGGAGGGATAACGGATTGCTGGAGGCCGTGCATTACAACCGTCTGGCAAGGAATCATTTTCCCCTCTGGATTCGACCTGCAGAAGATAACTGAGATCTATAGGATATTAATCATCTAATAACATGACAAAGGTCAATAGAAGTGATTTTGGGTACAAATTAGACTAAATTTGGGTGGGACTCTCATTTTTTCCCCAGCCGTCATTTTACTTCAGTGCTAATTGAGGAGCACGTTGATGAATCCAGTGACACTATCGCAATGGCAGTTTGGTATTACCTCTGTCTATCATTTCTTTTTTGTTCCACTGACGATCGGCTTGTCCGTGTTGGTGGCCATCATGGAAACGTTATACGTGGCTACCGGCCAGCCGAACTATAAAAGTATGGCTAAGTTTTGGGGTAAGTTGTTCCTGATTAACTTTGCCATGGGGGTCGTGACGGGCATTGTCATGGAATTCCAGTTTGGGATGAACTGGTCGGAGTATTCCCGTTTTGTCGGGGACATTTTCGGCGCTCCACTGGCCATCGAGGCCCTGCTGGCCTTTTTCCTGGAGTCTACTTTCCTGGGCATCTGGTTGTTTGGCTGGGATAAGCTCTCCAAGGGAATCCACCTGGCATCGATCTGGTTGGTGGCATTGGGCGTCAATATCTCGGCGTTGTGGATCTTGATTGCCAATTCATTTATGCAGCAGCCGGTGGGGTATGCACTCGAGGGTGGGCGCGCCGTGATGACGGATTTTGGCGCCTTGGTGTTCAACCCCAACGTGTGGGTGCAGTTCCCGCACGTCGTTTTCTCGGGTTTTACCACGGGATCGTTCTTTATCATCGGCATCAGTATTTATCAAATTTTACGCAAGCACCAGACCGAGTTTTTCCAACACTCTTTGCGCCTGGCCAGTGTAGTAGGCACCATTGCCATCTTCATGGTCATCCTGGTGGGACATTCCCAGGCCCAACACATGGTGCAGACCCAACCCATGAAAATGGCGGCGGCCGAAGCCTTATGGGAGAGTGAAGATCCTGCTTCATTTTCCTTGTTCACTTTTGGCAACGAAGCGGAATTACGCGACGTGTTCGCCATCCGTATTCCGGGTGTGTTGAGCTTGCTTTCATACAATCGTTTCGATGGAGAGGTCAAGGGGATCCGTAATTTACAGGCGGAGTACGAGCAGGCCTACGGAACGGGAAATTACATCCCGCCTATTGCCATCAGCTACTGGTCCTTTCGCATCATGGTTGGGGCCGGTTTCCTGATGTTCCTGTTGGGTGCGCTGTTGCTGTACCAGACCATGCGTAACAAGCCCGTGTCCAAACTCCCCCTGATTCGCTTTTTCCCCCTGGTGATTGCCCTTCCTTACCTGGCTAACACCGCGGGATGGATGCTCACCGAGATGGGACGCCAGCCCTGGGTCGTGTTTGGCCTGATGAAGACGGCTGATGCAGTCTCTCCCACCGTCACCCCGGCCTGGATCCTGATCACTCTGATCGGCTTCACCCTGGTGTATGGCGTTCTCATGCTGGTTGACGTCCGTTTGTTGGCCAAGTATGCCAAAGCGGGGCCGGAAGAGATTACACTCCAACCGGCCGGCGAACAAGGGTATTGGGAATAACAGGAGACGATCATGGAACTCAATACGTTGTGGTTTCTGTTAATTGCAGTCCTTTACAGTGGTTACTTTGTCCTCGAAGGTTTCGATTTTGGCGTGGGCATGCTCCTGCCGTTCCTGGGAAAAGATGACACCCGCCGCCGGATGATTATCAACACGATTGGCCCGCATTGGGACGCGAATGAGGTGTGGCTCATCACGGCCGGCGGAGCGACGTTTGCCGCCTTCCCCCACTGGTACGCTACCCTGTTCAGTGGTTTCTACCTGCCCTTATTCTTGCTCTTGCTGGGGTTGATCGTGCGTGGCGTGGCCATAGAATTCCGCAGCAAAGATGAGGACCCGCGCTGGCGCACGGCCTGGGATTGGGCCATTTGCGTGGGCAGTTTTATTCCCTCCCTGTTGTGGGGTGTGGCCTTTGCCAATTTTGTTTACGGCGTTCCCATCGATGCCGAAATGAACTATGTGGGCGGGTTCTGGAATCTGTTGAACCCGTTTGCCCTGTTGGGCGGACTGGTGACTTTGACCGGTTTCCTGTTCCACGGGGCGGTCTTCCTCAGCTTGAAGACCAGCGGTGACGTCATGGAACGCGCCCGGCGCTTTGCCATGCGCATGTGGTTCGTGGCCGTGGTAGTCCTGATTGGCTATGTTACGGCCAGCTACTTTGCCACTGACATCCTGGCCAAATTGGGCGTGAACCCCGGCCCGGTTCCGATCGGGGCGGTGCTGGCCCTGCTGCTGGCGGGTTGGTTTGTGTATCAGAAACGGGATGGCTGGGCATTTGCCATGACTTCCACTTCCATCCTGTTATCTACGGCAACCATCTTTTTGCAATTGTACCCGCGGGTGATCGTCTCTAGCCTGGACCCGGCCTGGAGCCTGACGATCTACAACAGCGCTTCCAGTCCCTACACGCTCAATGTGATGACCATCGTAGCGTTGATCTTCCTGCCGGTTGTGCTTCTCTACGAGGGTTGGTCCTATTGGATCTTCCGCAAACGTCTCACAGACCGCCCCGAAGAGCTGGAATATTGAGCCAAATTCATCGATAGATTGGAATATGCAAGCCCGTCCCTCCTTTGATGGGAGGGACGGATTTTATTAATTCCATTTCTATTTACCATTTGCGGAGAATCGCTTAAAATCTGAAGGCTGATATGCAATCCTTGGAGGTCAACATGGGAAGCAACGAAAAGACGACGATCTTAGCTGAAAACGCGCCCAAGGCTATTGGGCCCTATTCGGTTGGTGTGCAGGCCGGGCAGTTCATCTTCACGTCCGGACAGATTGGGATAGATCCCCAGAGCGGAGCCATCGTGGCAGGCGGCATCGAGGCCGAGACGCGCCAGGCGCTGGTTAACTTGAGGAGTATCCTGGAAGCGGCCGGGTCCAGCCTGGATGACGTGGTCAAAGCCACGGTTTTCTTGCAGGACATCAACGACTTCAACCGCATGAACGGAGTGTATGCCGAGTTCTTCAACGAGAATCCTCCCGCCAGGTCGGCATTCCAGGTTGCGGCGTTGCCCAAAGGCGCCATGGTCGAGATCGAGGCCATTGCCGTGCGGCAAGACATGGAGTGTGATTGCTGCGATTGTGAGTGTGATTGCGATTGTAAAGAGTAAATCCGCCCGAGCAGGGTATTTCCTTTGATGTCCTATCTCTACAACGAAATCCAGGATGAATCCTACATTCAGCCGGGGAACGGGTAGCCGAATGTCCCTCGTTTCTATCATCGTTCCATGTTACAATGAAAAACTGACGATCAGGCTGCTGCTGGACGCGATTCAACGACAAAGTTTTCCGCACGAATCCATCGAAGTGATCATCGCCGATGGGCTTTCGACGGATGGCACGAGAGACGAAGTGAATGCTTTCCTCCAGACCAACCCTGGTTATAACGTTCGAATCGTGGATAACCCCAAGCGAATCATCCCCGCAGCACTTAACCGGGCTCTGGAAGCGGCCCAGGGTGAGTACATCATTCGCCTGGATGCCCACTGTATCCCTGAGCGAGATTACGTGCAGCGCTGCGTACAGGCCCTGGAGGATCATCTCGGAGATAACGTGGGTGGGGTGTGGGACATCCGCCCCGGGGATCCTTCCTGGGTGGCACAGTCGATCTCGATTGCAGCCGGCCATCGCCTGGGTGTAGGCGACGCCCGTTATCGTTACACGACGGAAGCGGGTGAAGTAGATACTGTGCCCTTTGGGGCGTTCCGGCGTGCGCTCGTCGACGAGTTGGGCGCCTTTGATGAAACTTTGTTAACAAATGAGGATTACGAGTTCAACGCTCGCATCCGCCAGATCAACCGCAAGGTGTGGTTAGACCCAACTATCCGCTCGGTTTATTTTGCCCGGCGAAATTACCTCGACCTGGCTCGCCAGTACTGGCGCTATGGTTACTGGAAGTGGCGTATGCTGCGGCGGTATCCGGCTACGCTGCGTTGGCGCCAGGCCCTGCCGCCGGCGTTCGTCGCCAGTGTGATCATCCTGGCGCTTCTTTCCGGATGGCTTCCGGCGCGGGTCTTGCTGCTGGCGGAGCTGGCGGTGTATCTGGTGGCGTTAGCCCTGGTCGGTCTCGAATCGGCGATCAAGCATAAGAAATTGTTCCTGGCGTTCGGCGTACCGGTTGCCATTGCCGTAATGCATTTCAGCTGGGGCGCCGGTTTCTTGTGGAGTATTCTGAACACACCCAATCAACAGCATGGCGAAAACAAGTGATATGTCTGGTTATAAAGCAGTGCACCGCCCGATCTTCTGGAGGTTAAAACAGGGGGAACGGAAAACTTTATTATTCATTGGCGACCTGCTCGCTATACTTCTCTCGATTTTTATCGCATTCTATTTTTGGGCCGTTCAAGATAATTTCTTTGATTTCGGCGCTGCTTTTGTACGTGAGCGGATCCCCAACTGGTTCTACCTGCTGCCTGTCTTCTGGATGCTGCTGATGGTAGAGCAGTACGATCTACGCAGGGCAAGCCGCAGGAAAGAAACCTTCACCGGTATCGGTATTGCCGCCCTGGTTACCCTGGGCATTTACCTGTTGGTGTTCTTTGTGGCCGAGAAAGGCACGCTGCCTCGCCTGGGGGTAGCCATCTTCATCATTTCAGCCTCGCTCTTGACCATGGGGTGGCGTTTTGCCTACATCAATATCTTCACCGCCCCGCTCTTGTTGCGCCGGGTGATCATTGTTGGCGCCGGGCGAGCCGGCTCGACATTGGCGCGTATCGTAAGCGGCATCTGGCCCCCGCCGTTCTTTGTGATCGGTTTGATCGACGATGACCCGGAAAAGTCGGGTGAGATGATCGAAAACTTTACCGTTTTAGGCGGTTGTGAGCGCCTGCTGGAGCTGATCGAGGCTGAGGAAGTTTCGGACCTGGTCCTGGCAATCTCCGGTCGCATGAGCCCAGAGATGTTTCAGGCCATGATCGACGCCGAGGAGCAGGGAATCACGGTCAAAACCATGCCGGTGATTTACGAAGAGCTGTTGGGGCGGGTGCCTATCTTCCTGTTACAGTCAGATTGGATCCTGCGTTCGTTCTTCGATCACGTGGATGCCGGCGAGTTTTACGAGATGACCAAGCGGTTGATCGACATCTTCGGCGGTCTGTTGGGTACCCTGGTATTGATCCCGCTGGCGCCGATTATTTCGTTGGCAATCGTAATTGACAGCGGCCTGCCGATCCTGTATTCTCAAGAACGTATGGGCAAAAATGGACGCTTGTACCGGATCTTGAAATTCCGTACAATGTGTCAGGATGCCGAAAAAGATGGCAAGGCGCGACCGGCGGTGGAAAACGACCAGCGGGTCACCAAAGTGGGGAAAATTCTACGCAAGAGCCATCTGGATGAACTGCCCCAGTTTTTTAATGTGCTGCGTGGCGATATGAGCCTGGTAGGGCCGCGTGCGGAACGACCTGAATTGGTAGATAGTCTGCAAACGAGGGTACCTTTTTACCGGGCGCGTTTACTGGTCAAGCCAGGTCTTACCGGTTGGGCCCAGGTGAATTATGGCTATGCATCCACGGTAGAGGAAACAGGTATCAAATTGGAATACGATCTTTTCTATATCAAACACCGCAACCTGGCCCTGGATTTCAACATTCT
>JAAZNB010000491.1 GCA_012798515.1 Chloroflexota bacterium | reverse complement strand
TTGTTTGTGTGCCGTAAAGAAAAGGAGCGTTCGTTCATGGAGCTTGATGGCTCAGATAACGCAGATAGTACCCCTCCCCTATTAGGGGACCATCCAGCGTTATCGCAGTTCATTGAAAATATGGGACTGCACTACCAGGACTACGGGGTGCCGCGCATTGGCGGGCGAATTATCGGCCTGCTTTTGGTGACCCCTCGCCCGGTCTCTTCGGAGGAAATGGCCGACGCGCTTCAAGTCAGCCGCAGCAGTATCTCCACCAACCTGAAAACGTTATTGATGGCAGGCCTGGTGGAGAAAGTTTCCTTCCGGGGAGAGCGTGTGGACTATTTTGTTCCCACGGAATCGCTGTGGCAAAAAGCCCTGGAGATGCGACTCTCTTCCATTCTCCCCCTGCGCTCGATTGCCGTGCAGGGATTGGAAGGTCTCGACGACCAGCATCCCGCCCGCCCGCGTTTGAACCAGATGATTGCCTGGGTAGACGAGGTGGAAGCGTTCGTCGAACACATGCGGGAGTCGATGCAGTCCCTGCAGGAGGTGCCGGCTCGTTCAGGATAGGTCTTGGCCTATCTTATTGACGTCTATTCGCCGCCGGCTGGCCCTCCTGGTCAGCCGGCGCTCTTTTTTCAGTACGGTCATTGTTGTGCTTCTGAAGCGTAAGTAATCCAAAAGGAGGCCACCGATGCGCTACCGGGTTATTCGTACTGAAAATTTGACCAAGCGATACCGCAACCAGTTTGCGGTCAAAGATCTAACCCTGGAAGTTGAACCGGGCGAAGTTTATGGCCTGCTCGGCGCCAGCGGCGCCGGTAAGACGACGGCGTTATTGATGTTAATGGACTATATCCGGCCCACGGATGGCCGCGCTTACGTGTTTAACCTGGACAGTCACCGTAATAGTCTCCAGATTCGTAAACAAGTTGGTTTTCTGCCGGAACGGTTTTCCTTCTTCCCGCACCTGAACGGGGAAGAGATGCTGGCCTACCTGGGCCGGCTGCGTGGCCAGGTAGATTGGCCCTACGCTCACCAGCTGGCCGAACGACTGGACCTGGACCTGGCGCGCCCCGTGTTGCACATGAACGGCGAGGAGCGCTGCAAGCTGGGCCTGGTGCAGGCTTTCATGCATCGCCCGGAGCTGGTCCTCCTGGATGAGCCGGCCTGCCAGTTGAGCCCCGAAGCGCGCAAGGCGTTTTATTGCCTGGTGGGCAACGTGCGCCAGGAAGGGCGCTCGGTGTTCGTCGCCACCCATTCCCTCGGTGAGGTAGAACGCATCTGTGACCGGGTGGCGGTGCTGCACGAGGGCCAGCTGCTGGCCGTGGAGCGCGCCATCCAGCTGCGCTCACGAGCCCTGCGCCGGGTGGAAATGCGCTTTGCCGGCCCGGTTTCTGCCGAGGCCTTCGCCGGCCTGACCAATCTGCAAGATCTGCGCCTGGAAGAAAACGCCCTGTTCTGCACGGTGCGGGGCGATCCCAAGCCGCTGCTCAACACGGCCAGCCAGTACCGTATGGTGGATTACGTGTGCCAGACCCCCAGCCTGGAAGAGCTGGTGGGGAAGTACTACGGTGCGGGCAGCTATGCCAGTTAGCCTGCTGCTGCGTACTTTGCAGGAGCTGCGCCGTTCGATGTTGACCTGGGGGGCTGTGGTGGGCATCTTCTCCGCCGGATTGGTGGGGGCTTATCCCCTCCTGCGCAAGGCGGCCCAGCCCTTCGGGGCCCTCTTCTCGGCCGGCGACCTGCTCGATATGTCCGCGCCGGACGCCTGGTTGAGCGCGGTGGGCTTCGACTTCGTCCTGCCCTGGCTGGTGTGCACTTTCGCCCTGCTGGCAGGCAGCCGCCTGTTCGTATCTCAGGAGGCCCAGAGCCTGTTCAGCCTGCTGCTGGCCTATCCCCAGACGCGCAGCAAGCTGCTGGGAGAGCGGGTGGCCGGACTGGCGCTGGCCATCCTGGCCATGGTGGCCTGGGGCTGGGTGGTGCTGGTTGTGTCCACGCGCCTGGCCGGGTGGGACGTCTCTGCCCTCAACCTGGCGGCGGCCTGCCTGAGCCTGGTCCTGTTGGGCCTGACCTTTGGCGGCCTGGGGCTGGCGCTTTCATTGTGGACATCCAGCCTCGCGCTCAGCCGCGGGATTGGCCTGGCTTTCCTGCTGTTCTCTTACCTGGTGTACGACTTCCCCCACCTGCTGCCCAACCTGTCCTGGCTGGCGGCTATTTCGCCTTTTACCTACGCCTTTGCTTCCCGGCCTTTGCAATCCGGTTGGAGCGGAGGCCCGGTCATCCTGGCCGGGGCGACGGCCCTGCTGGTGTGGCTGGCCTGGATGGAATTCAACCGCCGGGACGTGATGGTCGAAAAGTGAGCAAACGGGACCAGTACTACCAGACGCTGCTTACCCTGCCGGAGTGGGACGAATACCTGTGCCGCGAATCCGGGCTCCCCGGGCCGCGCGGCAACCTGGAGTTGATGCAGGCCGTGGCCGACGCCGGAGACGCCCGGCGCTTCGAGCGTTACGCTGCCATCGGGCCGCAGCAGGCTTCTACCAACAGCCCGCAGGGCTTTCTGGCCATGTGTGGCGTGGTCGGGTTGGGCCGCCTGGCGGCAGAGGGTGACCATACTCGCCTGGCTCAGCTGCGCCGCCTGGCGACCGACCCGCGCTGGCGGATCCGCGAAGCGGTGGCCATAGCCCTGCAGCGCCTGGGGGCGGCCGACATGCCTGCCTTGCTGGCCGAGATGGCGGCCTGGGCGGAGGGCGGCTGGCTGGAACAACGCGCCGTGGTAGCCGGGCTGTGTGAGCCGGCCTTGCTGGGCGACCCTGCCCAGGTGGAACAGGTGTTGGCCCTGCTGGATCGTATTACGGCCGACCTGGCCCAGGCCACAGAGCGCAAAAGCGAGGATTTCATCGCCCTGCGCAAGGGCCTGGCCTATGGCTGGAGCGTGGCCGTGGTGGCTCACCCGGCGGCGGGCAAAGCCTGCCTGGAGCGCTGGCTGGTGTCCACCGATAAGGACGTGCGCTGGATTGTGCGCGAGAACCTCAAAAAAGACCGCCTGCGCCGTATGGATGCCGCCTGGGTGGAGCAGTGCCAGGCACGCTGGGCGCAGGCGAACATTTCCTGAAAAAGCGTTACAATATAACCAGATTAGTCCAAATATACCTGGCCGGGGCGTTCAGGCCGGTGTGCCTGCCCTGGCCGTTTCGAGGAAGGAAGCAGTCCTATGAGTGCAACGCTACTCTCCATCCAGGTCGGCCAACCGCGCCAGATGGGCACCCCGGGGGCCACCGAACCAATGCAGCGGCCCTGGGTCAGCGCCATCTTCAAGGCGCCGCTCAGCGGGCCGGTCTGGCTGGGGCGCACCCAGCTGGAGGGAGATGCCCAGGCCGAACCGGACATCCATGGCGGCGGCGATAAGGCCGTCCTGGTCTATGCCAGCGAGCATTACCCCTTGTGGGAGCAGGAACTGGACCTGCCCGGGTTTGCCTTCGGGGCGTTTGGCGAAAATTTCACCACCACGGGGTTGACCGAGAGCTCGGTGTGCATCGGCGACGTCTACCAGGTTGGCGAGGCGCTTGTGCAGGTGACGCAGCCCCGCCAGCCGTGCTGGAAAGTCTCCCGGCGTTGGGGGGTCAAAGACCTCTCGGCGCGCATGGAGCGCACCAGCCGCACCGGCTGGTATCTGCGCGTGCTGCAAGAAGGCCGGGTGTCTCCCGGCGATGCCATCCGCCTGGTCGAGCGCCCCGAGCCGGATTGGACGGTGACCCGGGCGACCCTGGTGATGGGCTCGGTGCAGTCCGATTTGCCGGCTGCCGAGCGCCTGGCCGCCTGCCCTTCCCTGTCTGCCAGCTGGCAGGCCAGCCTGCAAAAACGCATCGCCCGCGGCTACAGCGGCAGCGCTGCCCGCCGCCTGGTGGGGCCCAATGCTTCACAAGAATAGATGAACCGGGGGAAAACCATTTCTCGAGGCCGCCTCTGGCCGCCTCGCAGCCATTCCATGATCCATACAGAGGGGTAACATGAACGAATTAGAGCGATTCCGTCTGGAAAAAGACCGTTTGTTTGCACGTGATCCCCAGAGCCCGCTAACGCCCGAGCAGCAACGCCGTTTCACCGGGCTGGACTATTTTCCCGAAAATCCGCAGCTGCGCCTGGAGGTCGAAGTGGAACCCTTCTCGGAGCAGGAACAGATCCATATGCAGACTTCGACCGGCGATGTGCAGGTGTATACCCGCTTTGGGCGATTCACTTTCGAGGTAGAAGGCCAGCCAGCTGAATTGACCATTTACCAGGGGGAGGACGAGTATTTCTTCCTGCCCTTTGTGGATTCCCTGGCCAACCAGGAGACTTACGGCGCCGGCCGTTACCTGGAACCCGAGCCGCTGGTGAACGGCAAGTTCCAGGTGGATTTCAACCTGGCCTACAACCCTTACTGCGCCTACAACGAGATGTGGTCCTGTCCCCTGCCCCCCTTCGAGAACCGCCTGAAAGTGCCCATCCGCGCCGGGGAGAAGATTTTCGAGCATTGATGCGGGTGTCGGATCAACTCGTCCTTATGCCCCGGTGCGGATAGGCTTTCCGCACCGGGGCGGGTTGGATTATCGAACCGGCCAATATAACGGTGAGATCGGCTTTCACCCCCGGCCCGGGGTGGAGATTGCCACCCTTGGGTAAAACACCAAGGGCATCGCCCCCGGGTAAAACACCAAGGGCATCGCCCCCGGGGAGAACGCAATGACATGGATCATCTGCTTTTTCATCCGGTCGAGCTTCCAAAGTGCCCCGTAGGGGTATATCATGCCCGCCAGATTTCCCACTTTAATTAGCAGGTCGGGCTTCCATTGTTATGCCCCGATAGGGGTACGCCCGACCGAACACGGCCGGCAATGGATGCTGGCATACCCGTACCGCCTCGGGCATACCCCGTTTGCCATGGGGTACATATGCCCCGAGGAAGAGGTGCGTTGCCAACGCACCCTACAAGATTTTCCCCGGGCCGCAGAACCCCTTCTTTCAGCAGGTCGGGCTTCCAAAGTGCCCCGCCAGGGGTACGCCCGACCGTTCAAAGTCGCTGAGAGTGCCAGGGTAGGCAGGAAGTCACCGGCATGCTTTTCACCGCCCGGCAATTCTGCCCTCTTCACGTTGTATCCCCCCTGGTTGGGACTGTAGACGCCTGTAGACGCCTTGCCGCGGGCTCACGCTTTGGGTATACTTTAATACGATATATTTGAGTAATTTGGTAATCGTTTCTGGAATGCAAAAGGGAGGTGGGCCG
>JAAZNB010000490.1 GCA_012798515.1 Chloroflexota bacterium | reverse complement strand
GGCATCGCCGGCGGGGCGGACGTGATCCTCATCCCCGAGATCCCCTACGACATTCACAAGATCGCCGAGGCCATCCTGGCCCGCAGCCGGGGCGGCAAACGCTTCAGCATCGTGGGCGTCTCGGAAGGCGCCATACCCAAGGACGAGGCCGAACGCATCGCCGCGGCCGAGCAGCGCAGTGAGAAGGCCTCCAATGCCGAGGAGCGCAAAGCGGCCAAGGCCGAGCTGGAAAAGCTGCGCGGCGAACAAAGCGGGCATACCTTGAAGCTGGCCGCCCAGCTGGAGGAGCTCACCGGGCTGGAGTCGCGCGTCACCATCCTGGGCTACTTGCAGCGCGGCGGAGCGCCCTCGGCGGCGGACCGCTTGCTGGCCACTCGCCTGGGCACGGCCGCAGCCGAGCTGATCAACAAGGGCCAGTACGGCTACATGGTGGCCGCGCGGGGCGACAAGACCGAGCCGGTGGAGCTGCAAGCGGTGGCCGGCAAACGCAAAGTGGTGCCCACCGACCATCCCTGGGTGGAGAGCGCCCGGCGGGTGAGCACCAACCTGGGAGACTGAGCCGGTGGCCATAGACGTGACCCTGCGCCCGGCGGGCCCGCAAGATGCCGCGGCTGTGGCGGCCATCCACCACAGCGCCTGGCCCGAGGACGGCTGTGACGAAGCGCGCATCCGCCAGGCGTTACAGCAGCCCGGCAACCATTGCAGCCTGGCCCTGGCGGACGGGCAGGCGGCGGCCTTCGTGGACGGTTTTCTGACCTGCGCCCCGGACGGGCGCCTGCGTTGGGAAGTGGACCTGCTGGCCGTGGCCCCGCCGTTCCGCGGCCAGCGCCTGGGCGAGCAGCTGGTGCGCGCCAGCCGGGAATACGGCCGGCGCCAGGGGGCCGCCCTGGGGCGCGGCCTGGTGCAGGTGGACAACGTCGCCAGCCAGCGTACCTTTGCCCGCAGCGAGTTTGCCCTGGACCCCACCCGCTACCTGCTGTACACCTGCCCGGCGGATCCCCTGGAAGGCGGCGCGGATGTCCCGGCGCAGCCCGCCGGCCGGCGGGCTGTGGAGGTGGCAACGTTCAATTATTCCGGACTGTGGGTCGAAGAACCGTATACGGAGCAGGATCTGGAGGCCGCCCTGGAGCACTGTGCGGTGCGCGGCCTGGACCTGGTGGGGACGCTCACGCCCGAGGATGAGCCCCACGCCTGGCAGCGCCTCGAAGCGCTGGGATTCCGGCAGGCGGGCTGTTACCAGTGGTGGCGCTGCCATTACCCGGCCGGCCTGGCCTGAGCCAGGTCCTGCTATGTTCACTCGGGTAAGGCGATTTCTTCTGTAGGGTGCGTTGGTAACGCACCTCTTTTTCCGGTCGTACCGGCCCCCCGGTCGCAGCAAACGTGTCCGTGTGGGGCGGCGGCTATTTTCACGTTCCCGAGGAGATCTCTGGGGGTATGCCCGAGACGGCGCGGGTAAGCCGGCATCCCTGGCAGGCTTGACCTGTCTGGCGTTTGCCATGCTGATGCTCAAATCCTGTGTTCACCGCATGGCCCATATCCTTTAAGTTCATAACACGCTCTAGACGGCGGCAATCATGGAGACGATCCAGCTCAGGATGATGATCACGGCCAGCACGGCAAAGACGATCTGCTGCGTGCGCCGGCGGCGTTGTTCATAGGAGTGGCCGGACGTCTTCTTCTCGGTTGGGTTTTGCTTTTTCATACTTTCGATACCCTCAATTGGTCGTTGGCCGGCTTCCGGCCGGCGTTAACTGATCGGAAACAGATAAGATCCCTGGCGCGGGAAAAGGATCGGCAGCAGCCAGGCCCGCTCGCCGTAGCGGCAGTCGGGAAAGGCGTATTCCAACTCTTCCAGCGTACGATAGCCGAATAACAGCTGTAAGAAAGTCTGGCCGGGGAAACTGGCGTCGCCCTCGTACCAGGCGGCCGGCCGCCAGTCCTCGGCGGCGCGCAGGCGGCCGTGCTCGAACACCAGGCGCAGCCCCGCACGGTAGAAGTTCAGTCTGAGGTCGCCGTGCAGGCCGCCGGCCGGGGAGCCGGCCAGGCGCCGCTCCAGCACCGGGGCGATGCAGCCCAGGAAGGCCGGCAGGTCGGGCAGGCGCAGGTACCAGGCGTAGGGCGCGTGCACGTGCGGCAGGCGGTTGGCAGCCGCGACGTAAGCCGGGTGTTCTTCCCCCAGCATGAAGCAGAAAGATGCAAACTCCACGCTCTCCCGGGCGGCGATGTCTGTGCCGGCCTGCCACAGGTCGCGGATCACGTAGGGGGTGACCTCCATCCAGGGCTGGTGGGCGTCCAGCTCGTAAGCCAGCAGCTGGATGCGCCCCTGCTGCAGGAAGGGGCTGAAGGCGGTGAAGCCCACCGTGCGCCCGCTGCGGTTTTCGATGATGCGCAGCTGGCGGCGGTTGACGTGCCGCTCGGACTTGCCCGACAGCTCGTAGTGCCACTGGGCCTCATTATACTGCACGGCCAGCAGGCTGGCGTCGCAGCGCTGCTGGTACAGGCGGGCTACGTCTTTCAGGTCCCGGGCCGTGGCCGGGCGCAGGCGGTAGGCCCCCGGGCGCAGCTCCGCGGATGTGGGCAGATCGGTGGCGTACCCGCCGCGCCAGCCGCCCAGGCCCACGGCCATCTCGTAGCCGAACTGGCGGTAGAAATAAGGGATGCCGGTGATGGCCTGCAGCTGCTCGCCGCGCGCCCGGCTCCAGGCGTGGATGACCTCGAACTGGCGGCGCACCAGGCCGCGGTCGCGATAATCGGGATGCGTGCCCACCAGCTCGGGGCGACCGACGCCGAAGGGCACGCCGGCGTAGGTCCACACCTGCGAGATGAGGTTCATGGCCGAGACGATCTGGCCGCG
>JAAZNB010000489.1 GCA_012798515.1 Chloroflexota bacterium | reverse complement strand
GGGGGCCATGACCCATTGCAGGTCGCAGTCGTAGGGCTCGCCATCCAGTTGCCAGCGGCAGTCTGTCTCACGATAGGTGGCCTGGGAATCCGCCAGCGCCGCCAGCAGGCGCGCTGCCAGCCCGGGGGTCCGGCGCAAGACCTGGCCGGCGTGATCCTGAAATTGGTGCAGTGATTGGGCCTGGAACCAGGCCAGGGCGGCCGGGTTGGCCCCCAGGACCCGGCGCCGGGCGAAGATCTCCAGCGCCTGGGCGGGATCGTCCGGGACACGGCCGGCCCGCGCCGTGAGCGCGGCGTGGACCGCCGTGAGGTCTTCCTCCCAGATGGGCAGCGGCGCGGCCTCGGCCAGCGCCTGGTAACGCTCCAGGCAGGCGCGCTGCTGGTCCAGGGCCCGGAGGGCGCCCAGGCGGCGCTCCAGGCGGGCCGCTTCGTCCTCCCGGGCGGGCGTGTAGTAGGGGTTGGCGCAGACCCGGCCGTCGAGGAGCACTTGCGGGTGAGCGTCGAGGGCTTCCAGCAGGCGGGCGGGGGTGCAGCGCAGGCGGGGGTACAGGCACAGTACGTCCAGCGGCTGCGCCCCGGCCAGGGCGTCGAGGCCCTGCTCGAGCTGGTTTTCCCCATCCCGGTCTTCCGGCCAGTCCATCTCGATGGCCAGGCGCAGACCGGAATAGCCCTGCTGCCGGGCCTCGTCCAGCAGGGCCTGTATCCGCCCAGCGGCCTGCCCCGGGTCGCCCAACGCTTCCGTGGCGGGCTGATCCAGCAGCTGGCCGGGCCGCGCTGTGGCCGAGGGGGATAGCCACGGTCCGGCGCCGGCCGGGCGGGCGGTGAGCACGACCACACGCTGCTGCGCCTGCACGCCCTGCTGCACGAAGGTTTGCAGGGCCGCCTGGAATTCTTCTTGCGTGGTGTAGAACCAACCGGTGTGCTGCCCCGGGCCGGGCAATTCAGATGTGCTGCGGGAAAATGGGTTCATGGGTCCATCCGTTAAAGCGCAGGTAAGGCTACGGCCGGCTTGATGCAGAATCTACATTCGTGAGCATGCCCGTTATCATGGACATGTCTGCCTATCCTTCTATCGCCTGAATTTACCAGTAATGGATGCCCGTCACGCAGGAGAAGCAATATTTTTAAGTTGTTTTGGACGGCGAAACCGTCGAAAACCGTTTCAAAGCCTTTATTTTGGCCGGCGTGATTTAGCTTCGGGTGGGGAAGTGTGCGTTCATGGGTGGATTAAGGGTAAGGGTACCGGTACAATATTCTGGATGGGTGAGTTGCAATCACTCTGTGTGCCGAGAATTTCATCATTACTATTTTACTGTAATTTGTGCGAAATGAAACCCGGGGGAGGCAACCGGGCGGCTTCTCTTGCGCCAAGGGCCGTTAAAGCACGATGCCCACAGCGTGAGGGGGGCACGCTGCGGACATCGCAACCTTATTTTACCAGAAGGCGTGGTTTTGTCAATGGTCGCCGGAAAATTCGCCAGGGTGAACGCAGCAGGCGTCATTCCCCGGGCGTTCTCCCCGGGGGCGATGCCCCTGGTGTTTTACCCGGGGGCGATGCCCCTGGTGTTTTACCCGGGGG
>JAAZNB010000064.1 GCA_012798515.1 Chloroflexota bacterium | reverse complement strand
TTCCACGTCTCGGGGACGATTCTCAATCAGAGCGGGCGCACCGTGGAGGTGATCGTGGTGGTTATGGCGACGTACCTGGCCATCAGCCTGGCGACGTCGGCCTTTATGAACTGGTACAACCAGCGTGTACGCCTGGTGGAGCGGTAGCGCCATGATTGAAGAACAACGATTTCATCGAGCTGAAGAACTACCGCCTCCCGACGAACGGCCGGGCCTGTTGGGCTGGTTGAGGCGGAACCTGTTCAATAACTGGTACAACGCCCTACAAACGGTGGTCGCCGCCTGGTTCCTGTTTGTCCTGTTCCGCCTGGTTGTGGTCTGGTTGGTGGAACAGGCGCAGTGGGGTGTGGTCACAGATAACGTGCGCATTTTTATGACCGGCCAATACCCGCAGGAACAACTCTTTCGTATCTGGTTGTGCCTGCACTTGCTGGCCGTATTGATCGGGCTGACCTGGGGTATCTGGGTGCGGGCTCACCGGCTGGCGGCGGCGCTTATCTTGCTGTTCCCCATTCTCCTGGCCGTGTTCTCCCCGGAGGCGGATAGCCGGGTGCATCTGCTGGTATGGGTGGGGGTGGCCCTAGTGGCTTTCATCCTGGGGCGCCTGGGCGGCGCTTCTCTGCGCCGGGTGACCATCGCCGGGTGGGTGCTGTATTTCCCCCTGGTACTGCTCATCATCCGCGGCGTTTCCACCCAGGATGGCTGGCTGCCGGTGGTGTCTTCCAACCTGTGGGGCGGCCTGCTGCTCACCTTCTTGCTGACCATCGTCGGCATCTTGTTCTCGTTCCCGATCGGCCTGCTGCTGGCCCTGGGACGGCGTTCGGAGCTGCCGGTGGTGCGCTGGTTCAGCGTGGCCTACATCGAAGTGATCCGCGGCGTACCCCTGATCACCATCCTGTTCATGGCCTCTACCATGGTCCCGTTGTTCCTGCCCCTGGGCGTGACGATCGACCGGGTGTTACGGGCCATGGTGGGCATTGTCATATTTAGCTCGGCCTATCTGGCCGAGAACGTGCGCGGCGGCTTGCAGGCCATCCCACGGGGACAATACGAAGCCGCCCACGCCATCGGCTTGAGCAGCATCCAGACCATGACCCTCATCATCCTGCCCCAGGCGTTGCGCCTGGTGATTCCGGTGCTGGTCGGGCAGTTCATTGCCCTGTTCAAAGATACCTCTCTGGTGGCCACGATTGGGCTGCTGGATCTGTTGGGCATTGCCAGGAGCATTCTGGCCAACCCGCGTTACATCAGCTACCAGCACGAGGTGTTGGTCTTTATCACCCTGATCTATTGGGGAATCAGTTTCCTGATGTCATTATTCAGCCAGCGGCTTGAGGCGGCATTGGGTGTGGGTCAGCGCTAGGAAACGATATGGACACTACCAGTTCGAACGGACAACCCATCATAATTTGCACGGACGTACATAAGTGGTATGGCAATTATCATGCTTTGCGCGGTATTAGCATGGAAGTGGCCGTCGGAGAGGTGGTGGTGATCTTTGGCCCATCCGGATCGGGTAAATCTACTTTTATCCGCACCATCAACCGGCTCGAAGAACACCAGCGCGGCCAGATCATCGTGGATGGAATCGAGCTGACCCACGACGTGCGCAATATCGAGCAGATCCGCCAGGAAATCGGCATGGTGTTCCAGCAGTTCAACCTGTTCCCACATCTGACCGTGCTCCAGAACATCACCATCGGGCCCATCTGGGTGCGTAAATGGGATAAACGTAAGACCGAGGAAATCGGCATGTCGCTGCTGGAACGGGTGGGGATTCCTGACCAGGCGCACAAGTTTCCCGGGCAGCTCTCCGGCGGGCAGCAGCAGCGCGTGGCCATTGCCCGCGCCCTGGCCATGCAGCCCAAGGTCATGCTGTTCGACGAACCGACCTCGGCCCTGGACCCCGAGATGATCAAAGAAGTGCTGGAAGTGATGACCGGCCTGGCGCAGAGTGGCATGACCATGGTGGTCGTGACCCACGAGATGGGCTTCGCCCGGGCGGTGGCCGACCGCATGATCTTCTTCGACGAGGGCCAGATCGTGGAAAGCGGCACCCCACAAGATATCTTTATGAACCCCCAGGAGGACCGTACCAAGAAGTTCCTCTCGCAGATCTTGACCCACGGATAAAGCCCCACCGGCTCAATCGGGCAGAGCGGTAAATTCGGGGCGGAAACGCCCCGAACCTGTCCGCCGGCCGCTTCACCGCTTGGAACGGGCGGCGTTGATCTGCCGGCGGCCTTCGGCGCGGATATGCCCCCAGGCAGCCAGGATGGCCTGCACTTCCGCATCCGTCTCTGGGAGCTCTCCGTAGCGGACGTTAAGGTACGCCTGGGTCAGCCGGGCCAGCTCGGGGGCGCAGTCCGGTAAAGCGGCCTGGGCGGTGGGCAGGAATTCCAGGGGGGTAAGCGCCGGCGGCCGGGGATGGCCCAGTCTATCCATTAGATCGATGAATTGCGCATAGGTGTGGCGGATGCGCGCCGCGGCCAGCAGGCGACGCGGGTCGCGCAGCCGCAGCCCCCGGCGCGAGGCGCCCTGCGTGGGCGGAGCGGGGGTGTGGCCCAAGGCCTGGGTGTCTTCTTCTGCGGCCCGGCGGCGCTGCCAGCTGCCCTGGCGACGCAGGCGAGCTGCCAGGAGCAGCACGATCCCCACCAACAACAGCGCCGTAAGCAGCGGCAGGGCCTGGTTCCACAGCGCGCCCAGGTCCAGGGTCTGTTGGCTGCTGCGTACCATCTGGTTGAGGGCCTGCTGGGCTGCCTGCGGTGGACTTTGAAACTGGAGATCGCCCCAGATGTTTTGCCCCAGGCGGTAGGTCAGCTCGAGGATCAGCGATAGCAGGGGGGTCAGGATCAACACAACGATCGCCAGAAAGACGGACAGCAGGGCAGCCAGCGCGGCGGTCAACAATTGCGCCAGGCCGTGTCCCAGGACCCAGGCCAGCCCGGAAGACAGAAATAGAACTGCCAGGACGATGCCCAGGATCTGTCCCATCCAGGGCAGGTTGAAGCGGGGCAGGCGTCCTCCGGGCTCGCTTTCCAGGTCGGCGATGCGCGCCGCAGCCATGCCCACCAGGCCGGCGGCCAGGAAGGCGTAAAACGCCAAAATCAACCCCGGGCGGTTTTGCCACCCCCAGAAGATGGCCAATCCCAGAAAGACGGCCAACCCCAATTTGAAAGCCGACTGTACGCCAGCGGAGACGAGCGGCCGGCGCTCCAACGACTGCCCCAGCCAGGCAGCCAGGAGGACCGCCAGGCTGGCCGGGTAGATTTCCAGCCACAAGCTGCCCTGGAAGAGAGCCTCCCACAGGGCGGAGAAGGAATTCCCCGCCTGGGGCCGGGGGGCCGTGATCCACACTGCCGCCAGAACCAGACATACCAGCAGCCAGGCGACAAAGCACGCCCGTTGGACGCCCAACCGCGTGGCTCTTTGGCGCAGGACGTGGTTGAGATAATACGATCCGCACAGGCTGGCGGCCAATACAGCCACCACCCGGGGCCATGGCGCAGGGTGGTGGGTGATGGCCAGGTAGCCCAGGGTGATCCAGGCCAGGTCCATCAGCATGACGGCCCACAAGGCTAACCCGGACCAGATGGCCAGGCGGGTGTCTTGGCGGGGATTGGCAGAGGTAAAGCGGGTCATGGCGTCCTATACAGCGTCGAAGGGTAGATGGAGGGTGCGGATGCCCGGCAGGTCGGGCGGCGCGGCGGCAGCCAGGGAGATGAGCGTGGTGTGGGCGCGGTAACGCTTGAGGCGCAGCAAGGTCTCGACCAGGGCCGGCGAGACCAGGCTGGTCACCACTACCAGTGTGGCTCCATAAGATACCTGGGGCAGGGTCCTGACCAGGTATTCCTCGAACGGCGCCGTGGTGTAGGGGGTCACGGCGGCCAACGCTTCCAGGAGCGTGCTCAGTTGAGCCGGCGAACGCCCCGGGGGGATGTGAAAAGGCCGGTCGGCGTGGGCCAGGGCTCCGTTAGAGACCAATCCCACGGCGTACCCATCCTGGATGCCGTGATAGGCCAGCGTGGCGGCGATCGAGATGAGCTGTTCCAACAGGTCGCGGCGGGTGCCCAGCCAATACTGGGACGCCGTGGCCACATTGAGGTAGACCATCATCACCTGCGAGGTGACGGCCTGGTAGACCTTGACCTGCAAACTACCCGTGCGGGCGGTGGCGGCCCAGTGCACCCGGCGGAAATCATCCTCCGGATGATAGGCGCGGATGCCCACCGGGCGGTTGGGATCTTCGAAGAGCCGTTTGCGCGCCGCCTGGTCGCCGAAGGGATCCTGGGCGGAAAGCTGGATGGCCTCCAGGGGCAGGATGCGGGGAAAGACGGTCAGGGTGGCTGCGCCGGGCAGCTGGCGCGAGGCCTGGAAGATGCCGAAAGGGTCTCCCGAGGTGATCTCCGCCGGCCCCACGGTATACACCCCGCGCTGGCGAAAGCGGATCGCAAAGGCGCGGGTGATGCGCTGGCGCCCGGCCAGACTGTACAGGGCGGTCAAAATATTGCGGTCTACGACTGCGCTGGGGGCGACCAGGCTTTCGTCCACGGGGTTGGCCGCTGCCGGCCACAGGTCGGCCAGACGCAGCCAGGTGAGCGGGAGGTGTTTGCGATTTTCGATAGCGATGCGCACGTCGGTCTGTTCGCCGGGGAACCCGCGCAGATATTGGAAACGCCGCTGGTAATGTACCCCTGTCAATGCCTGCCGGCGCCAGAACTCTGCCAGCCCCAACACCAGGGCAACGGCCAGCGAGATGACGATGAGGGCCGTATTTCCGGAGGTGATCCCGCCCAGGAAAGCCACGGCCAGAATGGGGGCCCAGGTTTTAACGGACACTCAAGACTCCACGGGCACGGGCACAGCCGCCACAACGTCGGCGACCAGCTCTTCGGGAGAGCGGCCGCGCAGTTGTGCCTGGGCAGACACGATGATGCGGTGGCACAAGACGTAAGGCGCCATGTGTTTGGCGTCGTCGGGCAGGACGTAATCCCGGCCCTGGATGGCGGCCCAGGCCTGGGCCGCCTGGTACAGCCCCAGTGTGGCTCGTGGGCTGGCGCCAAGCTGGATGTCCTGGTTGTGGCGCGTGGCGCGGGCAACCCGCACGATGTAATCACGCACGGATTCCTCCACGCGCACCGCCTGCCGGGCGTTTTGCAGCTGCTGGATGGGCTGCGGCGCGGTCACCGGGCCCAGTGTCTCCAGGGGGTCGGCCTGGCGGTAACGTTCGAGGATGGCGTTCTCTTCAGCCTGGCTGGGGTAACCGATGGGCACGCGCATCAAGAAACGGTCAAGCTGGGCTTCCGGTAGTGGAAAAGTGCCTTCCAGCTCGACCGGGTTTTGGGTGGCGATGACCAGGAAGGGACGTGGCAGAGGGCGCGTCACGCCATCTCCGGTCACCTGCCGTTCCTGCATGGCCTCCAGTAAGGCCGATTGGGTGCGTGGCGTGGCCCGGTTGATTTCGTCGGCCAGGACGACCTGGCTCATAATGGGCCCGGGGCGGAACTCGAACTCCTGCTGTTTCTGGTTGAACCAGCTCAGCCCGGTGACGTCGGTGGGTAAGAGATCGGGCGTGAACTGGATGCGGCGGAAGGTACATCCCAGGGAGGCCGCCAAAGCGCGTGCCAGGGTGGTCTTGCCCGTGCCGGGGACGTCTTCCAGCAATACGTGGCCTTCACACAACACTGCCGCCAGCAAGAGCCGGATGACGTCGTCCTTGCCGATGATGACTTTTTGGATGTTTTGGGTGATCTCCTGCACCGCCGAATGAATTTCCAACAGCTCCTCCGCAATACGTGGGTTGGCTTCTCTAAAGCAGTCTTCAAGAAACAGTGTTCATTTTAACGTAAATAGAGACCGTTTGGGGGCCAAACGCGACGATTGGATTGCGGGCAGCGTTTGCCAGGAAGACCGTCATGGAAAAGCCCGGTGCAGACGCACCGGGCTGGTATGCTTGAGCCAGGAGGGTGTCCTTGTAACGCCTTAGATGCGGATGACCGTCCCGCAGTAGGCGCAGCTGATGGAATCCATGCCCCGCAAGATCTTTTGGTCGAGGTTGCCGCCGCAGTTGGGGCAGATGGTGGGCACGTCTTTGACCTTCTCTGCGGCGGCCTGGTCGACGGGAATGGCGCGCTCGTGGTCGAATTCTCCCGAACGGGCCTTGTGGACCATGCCGGCCCATTCGTTGCAGTCCTGGTCGAAAATGTGCAGCTTGGCCCAGGTGAAGGGAGCCCCGGCGCCGCAATTCATTTCAATGTGATCCTCGTTATGGAACAGGCCCTGCTTGCTGCCTTTGATCTCCTGGATGGACGCCAGGGGGACTTCGAACAATAATTTTTGTACTTTTTGCCGTTCTGTGGTGATGAAGAGCACTTTCTTGGTGGCAATTTCTTCCTTCTGTTCGAAGATCAGGCGCTGGTCGGTGAGATACAGGACGCCATCCGGGTCTTCTTTCTCTTCCCGCTGGTCCTGATACCACACTGCTTTGACGGCCATCACCGGGGCTTCGGTAGGGGTCAGTGAAAAACAGGCTTCATCCACCTGGCCCATGGTCCACTCGACCTTCCCGACCTGGTCGACGAAGGCCCGGATTTCGTCTTCGAAGGCGTCATACATGCCGCGCAGGCTGCTCTCGGCGGCGCTGACCTTGCTTTTCAAGTTGGCCACTTCTGATTGCACCCGGGGCAGGTTCTGGCGCCCCAGGGCCACGTTCGACCGCATGCCTACCAGGCGGTTCATCTGCAGCTCGACCTGGCTGATGCCCTGGTTGAGCTGGCTGGCCTGGATTTCGATCTGGGATTGGACCGAGGAGCGCACTGCCGGCCAGCGCCGGTTGAGGTCCTGAGAGTGGTTCTCCAGGTCCTTCCCAAAAGCGTATTTGCGGGTGCGGATGGCGTGCACGCGCTGGGGCAATCCGCGCACCAGCGTTTCCAGGTCTTCGATGGCGTCTCGCGTCGAGGAGAGCAATACCTGGGAATGGAGAAAACTGACGTCGCTCTGCAACGATGAGATGTCCCTGGCAAGCTGCTCGGCGGGAGATGGCTGGGACGGGGACGAAGCGCTGTTTGGCATCTTTCCTCCTGTAAGCATTTTTTAACGGGGCTGGTTGGATAAAAGTCTTATAATAAATCCACACGAGTCTACCCGGAAGGTGGAAAACCTCTATCCCCTCCGGCGGGGGTATGACTTTAAATATTATAAGGCGATTGAGCCATTTCGCACCAATTTTTACCCGATCTTAACCGAGGCGTTCGTCAGCATAGGCTTGGCGGTGGGAGCGATTATGTTGGATCAAATGGATCTATCGGTAGCCATATCGAAAGACGAATACAACGATAAGATTTCTTCGTTGAAAGACCAGCTGACTCTGTTGCACCGGGCCGGCTGGGAAGCCAAGATTCCTATCCTGGTCTTGTTCGAGGGCTGGGAACTGACCGGAAAAGGTGAAGTGATCAACCAGCTGGCCCGCACCATGGATCCCCGCGGTTTCAAGATCTACTCTTTCACTGACGGCAGGGGGGCGGGGCTGCCCTGGCTGTGGCCATACTGGATGAAACTACCCGCCTATGGCCAGCTGGCCATCTACGACGGCAGCTGGTACGGTCGCCTGTATCAGACGCGGGAAGAGAAGATCCACCGCTACCAGTGGGAAAAATATTGCCAGGATATCGTGGACCTGGAAAGAACTTTGAAACAAGACGGTTACGTCCTGGTAAAGTTCTTCTTCCACCTCCAAAAAAGCGAGCAAAAGCAAAGGATTCTGGATCTGCAAGACGACCCGGTGATGGGCTGGCGAGTGACCCCACAGGTGTTAGCGGAACAGGAGAATTTCAAAGAGCACCTCAAGGCTGCCGAGAACCTGCTTTCGTACACCGAGACCGAATGGGCGCCCTGGACCATCGTGGAGGCTACCGACCGCAATTGGGCCCGCCTGAAGGTTTTCAAGAGCCTGTGTAACGCCATGGAACAGGCGCTGCTGCGCCAGCGGCCCAACGGGGCGGACGTGGTGAAAAAGATCGAAGAGGCCATTGCCGGTTAGGCGGGAAGGTGAATCGTGTTAAACGCCGTTGATTTAACCCAAAGTTTATCTAAAGCGGAATACAAAGCAACCATGCGGGACCTCCAGACTCGCATGGAAGCCCTGGCGCACACGTTGTACCTCAACTCCCGCGGCATGGTGGTCGTGTTCGAAGGCTGGGATGCAGCCGGAAAGGGTGGGGCCATTAAGCGCCTGATCAAGACCGTGGACAGCCGCGGGTACGTGGTCAACCCAATCGCCGCCCCGGAGGGAGACGACCGCGAACACCACTACCTGTGGCGTTTCTGGCGCCGGCTGGTCCCGCCGGCTGAGAAACAGATCCAGATCTTCGACCGCAGCTGGTATGGGCGGGTGCTGGTCGAGCGTGTGGAAGGTTTTTGCCCCCCCGAGGCCTGGCAGCGGGCTTACGGAGAGATCAACGAATTCGAGCGGGAGATCACCGACGCCGGGATCCTGTTGCTCAAGTTCTGGCTGCACATCAGCTCTGACGAGCAGATGCGCCGTTTCGAAGCTCGCCGCGATGACCCGGCCAGGTCGTGGAAACTGACGGATGAAGACTGGCGTAACCGGGATAAACGCCCCCAATACGAAGCCGCGGTGGAGGACATGTTGCAGAAAACCAGCGTTCCCAGTGCCCCGTGGATCGTGGTACCGGCCAACGATAAGCGTTTTGCCCGCGTGACCGTGTTATGCAGCGTGGTGGAGCGTATCGAGAAAGAATTTGGCCGGCAAAAGGCCAAAACAAAAGCTTGATCTACTAACCGGCCGGGGATCGCTTTCCTCCGGCCGGCCGGGTTTCAAACGCCGGTGGGCGCCGGCCGGGCCACGACGATCTCCAGGCTGGCGCCGAAGGTCTTTGCGAAGGCTTCTTTCTGCTCTTCCAAACCCCACAGCTCCAATTGAATATCCTGATCGGCCTCGATCTCCAGCACCACAGACTTACGTTGGTCGCGGTGGAAACACACCCGGCGCACGGCCCCGGAATGGCCGCGATCCAACAGCTCGGCCAGGCGCAGCAGCATACTGAGCGACTTGACGGCTTTTTGGGCCTCGCTGCTCATCTCGGAAAACTCGGCGCGTTTCTTGCTGGGCAGCCCTTTACGGTGATAATAAGCTGTGTTGGACATGACCTGAATTTCTTCCTGATCGAAACCGAGCAGGTCAGCGTGGCTGATCAGGTAATAGGTATGGGCGTGGTGGTTCTGGTAGGAGAGAAAGCTGCCGATATCGTGCAGCAGGGCAGCGTATTCCAGCTCTTCGCGCTCCCGGCGGCCCATCTCGTGCAGGCCGGACTCGGCGGCGCTGTTGAACAGCTGGATGGCCAGGCGGCTGACCTGTAAGGCGTGGCCCTCGTCGAAATGGCAGGCTCGCCCGAGCTGTAACACGCTGCGCTCGCGCACGGCCAGCGTGCCCATCCCGCCGGA
>JAAZNB010000488.1 GCA_012798515.1 Chloroflexota bacterium | reverse complement strand
TCGATCCTCACGGGCGGCGCTGGCGCTGGGGCTGCTCCTGTGGTTGGCCGCCTGCGGCCAGCCGCGGCCCGTCTCTCCCACGCCGGCGGCCGCCAGCCCCAGCCCGGCGGCCAGCGCCACGCTTCGCCCTTCCGTGCCTACCCCGACGGGCACACCCGTCCCGGTGGCCCAGGCCGGCACGCCCCTGCCGCCGGCGGGCGAAGTGATCTCCCCCGACAATCTCTCCCGCCTGGCCCCGCTGGCCGCCTGGGGCGGGGGCATCGCCGCCCAGGCTGCCTACGACCCCGGCGGCAGCTGGCTGGCCGTGGCCACCACCCGCGGCCTGGTTCTCTACGATCCCGCCACGCTGCAAGTGCGCCAGGTGCTCCAGCCGGGTGTATCCATGCGCAGCCTGGCCTTTTCGCCCGGTGGGGAACGCCTGGCGGCCGGCAGTGAGGGCGGCCAGATCTTCGTCTGGCAGGTGGAGGACCTTCGCCTGGTCAAGACCATCCCGGCCGGCGGCCCGGTGTTTAGCCTGGCCTTTTCCCCCGACGCCAGTCAGCTGGCCGCCGGCGGCTGGGACAACCTGGTGCGCCTGTGGAACCTGGCGTCGCGCAGCAGCAGCCCCTCACGCAGCCTGCAAGGTCACGCCTTCAGCGTGGAGGGATTGGCCTATGCCCCCGACGGAACGCGCCTGTTTTCCTGGTCCAGCCACGAGCAGGTGCAGGTATGGCGCCTCTCGGACGGCAGGCAGCTCGACCCGCTCTACATCGGCATCGGGCCGCAGCGCCTGACGGCCGTCAACCTGTCTTTCTCGCGTCAGGGCGACCTGCTGGCGGTCAACCAGGGCACGCGGGTGCGCGTGGTGCGCACCCGGGACGGCATCGCCCTGTGTGAAGTCTCCGATTTCGACAAGCAGGACGTCCTGCAGGCCGTGCTCTCGCCCGATGGGAGCGTGTTGGCCACGGTGACGGCCACGCGCATCGCCTTCTGGCAGGCTGACGACGGCAGCCGGCTGGCGGCCATCGACCACGCCACGCCGGCCGGCAGCCGCCTGCTGGCGGCCTTCGACGCCCGGGGCGAGCGCCTGTTTACCGCTGCGGACCAGCTGGCCCTGTGGTCGGCCGGGCAGGACGAGCCGCGGGTGCAGGTCCCCAGTGACTTCAGCCCGGGATACCGCTCGCTGGCCGTGTTTACCCCGGGTGGTGATGGCCTGCTCACCACCTACACGGACGGGCAGGTGCGCCGGCTAAATTTCGAAGACGGGGTGCAGCAAAGCCTGGTTCAGCTCAGCGGAGGCCCCTTCGAGAAGATCCTGCCCCTGCCCGAGCAGGGCCTGGCCGTCGCCAGCGGGGCGGACCGGGATGCCTGGATCTACGGGCTGGAGGACGGCGCTTTGCTGGCTACTTTGGAAGGCCACCAACAGGCGGTCCTGCCCCTGGACGTCTCCCCGGCCGGCGACCTGCTGGCCACCGGCTCGGCGGACGACACGCTGCGCGTGTGGTCCCTGCCCGGCGGCGAGCTGCTGGCCACCCTGGACATGCCGGGCAACGTGGGGCGGGTGTTGTTCTCGCCCGACGGCCGCCAGCTGGCCGCCATCGCCGGCGGACAGGTGCGCGTATGGAGCGTGCCGGGCTGGGAGCTGCTGGCCGAGATGCAGGGCGTGCGCCTGGCCTTCGACCCCAGCAGCACGCACCTGGCGCTGGGCTTCTCCACCCTGGAGGGGCCCCAGGTGGCGCTGCGCGCCGGCGTCAGCGACGACCGCCTGCTGCACAGCCTGCCGGCCAGTGGCAGCGGGATGGCCTTTTCGCCCGACGGCCGCCTGCTGGCCATCTCGGGCGCCCGGCTGACCCTGTGGAGCGTGGACAGCGGCGAGCTGCTGCTCACCCTGGACCCGCCGGCGCCCCAATCCCAGGTGCTGTTCTCCCCCGACGGCCGCCTGCTGCTGCTCAGCGCTGCGGACGGGGCCGTGTACGTGTGGGGCGTGAGCTGAATCCTCCCGGGATCTCGACCGGCCGGTGATATAATCTCCCCATGCTTTCCCAGGAAGACAATTCACCCGCGCCTTCCGCCAACCGCCAGATCGCCCGCGCCGCCGGGACGGTCATGGTCGCCCTGGTGGTCAGCCAGCTGGTCGGCCTGCTGGCCAAGAGCCTGGTTGGCCAGACCTTCGGCACCGGCCCGGAGAGCGAGGCCTTCTTCGCCGCCAACCGCTTCTCGGAGATCCTTTTCAACCTGGTGGCCGGCGGGGCGCTGGCTTCGGCTTTCATCCCCACTTTTTCGAGCATTCTGGTGTTGGAGGAGCGCCGCACGGCCTGGAAGCTGGCTGCGGCGGTGGCCAACTGGGTCACCCTGATCCTGCTGCTGTTGTGCAGCCTGGCGGCCGTGTTTGCCCCCCAGGTGGTGCGCTACGTGCTGGCCCCCGGCTTCAGCGCCACCGACCCGGCCAAAGAGGCCCTCACCGTGGCCTTGCTGCGCATCCAGCTCCCCTCGGCGCTGATCTTTGGCCTCAGCGGGCTGGTGATGGGCATCCTCAACGCCCACCAACGCTTCCTGCTGCCGGCCCTGGCCCCGGCCATGTACTCGCTGGGGTGGGTGGGCAGCGTGCTGCTGCTCACGCCCCACCTGGGCATCTACGGCCTGGCCTATGGAGTGGTGATCGGCGCCGGCCTGCACCTGCTCGTGCAGCTGCCCGCCTTGCTGCGCCTGCCGGCCATGCAGTACCGCCCCACCCTGGGGCTGGACCTGCCGGCCGTGCGTGAGGTGGCCCGCTTGATGGGCCCGCGCCTGCTGGGCGTGGCCGTGGTGCAGCTCAACTTCCTGCTCAATACCTACCTGGCTTCTTTCCAACCGGACGGCAGCGTGTCCGGGATCAGTTACGCCTTCCCGCTGATGCTCATGCCGCAGGCGGCCATCGCCCAATCGGTGGCCACGGCCGCCCTGCCGACCTTCTCGGCCCAGGTGGCCCGCGGCCAGCTGGGTGAGATGCGCGCTTCGTTGGCCGCCACGCTGCGCGGCGTGCTCTTCCTGGCCATCCCGGCCAGCGTGGGCCTGGTGCTGCTGCGCACCCCGGTGGTGGCGTTGGTCTACCACAGCAGTGAGTTTACCGACCAGTCGGTACACCTGGTAGCCTGGGCCTTGTTGTGGTATGCCGCCGGGTTGATCGGTCACTGCGTGGTGGAGATCGTCAGCCGGGCGTTCTATGCCCTGCACGACACGCGCACCCCGGTGCTGGTGGGCACGGCGGCTATGACCCTCAACCTGGGCTTCAGCCTGCTGTTTTCGGCCGCCTTCACCCGCCTGGGCTGGATGCCCCACGGCGGCCTGGCCCTGGCCAATTCACTGGCCACGTTTCTGGAGATGATCGGCCTGCTGGTGCTCATGCGCCGCCGCCTGGGTGGCCTGGAGGGCCGCCTGCTGTGGCAGGCCGTGGCTCAAGCGGGTGTGTCTGCCCTGGCCATGGGCGCCGGGCTGCTGGTGTGGCTGTCGCTGACCGCCGCCCAACCGGCCTGGCTGGTCGCCCTGGGTGGGGTGGCTGTGGGGGGCGCCATCTACGCCGGGCTGCTGGCCGTGCAGGCTCCGCCCGAGCTCAAGCTGGTCTGGAGTTTGCTGCGCCGCCGCCTGGCGCGCTGATTTTCTCGGAGGGGGTCAAAGATGGATATCACCATTCGACCGGCCGTTCCTCAGGATGCTGCCCTGGCTGCGGAGCTGGTGTGCCTCTCCATGGGCCGCTCGTCGCGCCGCCTGCTCGGGTTGGGCGATCCGCAGCGCGCCCAGCAGGGCGTGGCCGGCCTGTTCCGTTTGGCCCACAACCGTTTTTCCTACACGTGCGCCGACCTGGCCCTGGTGGATGGCGCGCCGGCCGGGCTGCTGATCTCTTTCGACGCGCGCCGCTTGCGCTGGCTGGAGCTGCACATGGCCCTGGACGTGTGCCGGGTGTACGGCCTGCTCGGGGCGCTGCGCCTGGCCTGGGGCGCGCTGCCCTTCAGCAGCGCCCAGGAATGTGTCCCGGGGGAGTATTACGTAGCCCACCTGGCCGTGCTGCCCGAGTTCCGCCGGCAGGGGGTGGCTTCGGCTCTGCTGCGCCGGGTCGAGGAGCGCGCCCGCGCCGCCGGGCTGCGGCGCTGCTCCCTGATCGTGGATCTGGATAACCAGGCCGCCCAACGCCTGTACGCCCGGGTGGGATACCGGGTGGTGGCCACCCTGGTGACCCCCGAACGCCTGGCGCGCTACGGCACGCGCGGTTACCGGCGCATGGTCCAGGAGCTGCCCTGAGGCGGACGGGGGCTGCGGCCGGCCGGGCGCCCGTGTTGGCCATGGGTGCGCTTCCCTGGTGCATTCGCTCCGCGGATGCACCTCCCGGGGCCGCTCTGCGGCCGGCCGCGAATCATGCCACCTGACACGCCAAGTATGGACGAAAGGCCCGCTGCCTTTGGGGGAGGGAGCCTTTATAATGGAAACGCCGGCGCGGGACCGCGCCGGGCCAACGATTTCACCTTTGGAGTTTTGACATGAACGCAAGCGAAAGCATCGGTCGCCTTTTCTTACAACGTACCTGCGACGAGCATCTCCCGCCCACCCCGCAAAGCCAGGGCGTGCCTGAGCCGCCCCTGGAGCTGCCCTACCCGGCAGACGGGCATCTCATCCCCCTCGTCCCGGCCGGCGAGATCCAGTTCCCGGCCGTCGACCTGCGCGC
Organism: Chloroflexota bacterium; assembly: GCA_012798515.1. GTDB lineage: Bacteria > Chloroflexota > Anaerolineae > Anaerolineales > Anaerolineaceae > JAAZNB01. Next base: position 1,282 of record JAAZNB010000488.1, on the reverse strand, counting down.
CATCATGGAGCAGCGCCAGACGCTGCGCCGTTACAGCGAGGCGGCCCTGAGCCTGAACGAGCTCTCGGCCCTGCTGTGGCTGACCCAGGGCGTCAAGCGCGTCACTCCCCGCCCGATCACCTTTCGTACCGTGCCCTCCGCCGGCTCGCGCCATCCCTTCGAGACCTTCCTGCTGGTCAACCGGGTGGAGGGCCTGGCCCCCGGCCTGTACCGTTACCTGGCCCTGGAGCACGCCCTGTTGGAGGTGCGCCGCGGCGAGGGGCTGGTGGAAGAGATTACCCACGCCTGCCACGACCAGTCACAGGTGCGCAACAGCGCGGTGACCTTCCTGTGGCTGACCGATATCGAGCGCACTACCTGGCGTTACCCGGAACGCGGCTACCGTTACGCGCACCTGGACGCCGGCCACGTGTGCCAGAATCTATACCTGGCAGCCGAGGCCCTCGGCTGCGGGGCCTGCGCCATTGCCTCGTACAACGATGACCTGGCCAACCAGGCCGTGGGCGCCGTGGGCGATCAGTTCGTGGCGTACGTCGCCTCGGTGGGCAAACGCGCCCCCGTGACGCCCAAGGCCTGATCTCCGCACAGGCCCGTTCGGCTGCCGGGAGGGCTCTATCTGTGCTCTTTTCGCGCCCATCGGGCGCCCTGGCATAGGTCCCGGTGCGCCGGATTTGTGGGGTGCGTTGGCAACGCACCTCTTTTTTTGTCCAACCGGCAGCACGGCGGAATGGGCGGCTAAATGGGGTCGCGCTTGAAGAGGCCGGCGGACGCGGGGGAGTGAGGAAGTCGGCTTTCGCTCGTGATGCGGGTGAGCGGTGGCGCCTGGCCGGACGTTCTTTGTAGATGAGGGCATCGCCCGGCTATGCCGCTCTAGCCGACCTACGATAGGCGCCGTTTGGGCCGGGCGGAGAAATGCACAGTGAAGCCGGATTCTTCCCTCCCCCATTTTGGGTTCTTGAAAATGGGGGAGGTACAGGCGGGGGTGGATTGGGCGCCGGTCCCGGGCACCCTGGGAGAATGAGTCCTCCATGGATGACAGAGAAAGTCGGCTTTCACTCGTGATGCGGGTGAGCGGTGGCGCCTGGCCGGACGTTCTTTGTAGATGAGGGCATCGCCCGGGCCATGCCGCTCTAGCCGACCTACGATAGGGGCCGTTTAGGCCGGGCGGAGGAATGCACAGCGGTGCCGGATTCTTTCCTCCCCCATTTTGAGTCCTTGAAAATGGGGGAGGTGCCGGCGGGGGTGTTCTGGGCGCCGATCCCGGGCGCCCTGGGAGAATGAG
>JAAZNB010000487.1 GCA_012798515.1 Chloroflexota bacterium | reverse complement strand
ACGACCGCAGGATCAGAACCGCCGAGAGAAGGATGATTGCGGTCAAAACTACCACGCCGGGGAGCTGGCCTTCCAGAATGGTATAACCGCTCTTCCAGGGCAAGATATAATCGTACGTCATGATCAGCGCGCCGCCGATCAAGGAAATTAACAGGCCGCGAGAAATCGATTGGGGAGCCAGGAAAGCACAAGCCATTTCGCCGCAGATGAAAGCCACCCCCAGGCCAATGATGACGTCGATGGTGGAATCGTTAAAGGCCTGTCCCAGGGTCAACACCCCGGCCGTGGCGCCGATTGCCGTGATGGCGCCCGCTTGAATACGCCCCTGGCGAAATAAATAAAAAGCCCAGGCGTTCAGAAACATACTGACTACCCCAACCACCAGGCTCAACACAGGCGCCAGGCTAAAATTCGTCCCGATCACCCGGGTCATAATATCTACGTTGGCAGTGGCGAACCCCAATACCAAAGCACCGCTTACTATCAGCCCTGACTTTCTTTTCGCCAGGTCCTTTCTTTCGATTTCAGGCGCCTTTGCTGTCATAACCTCTCCAATGTGCTTCGAAGGACGGAATAATCACTGGTAAAACCAGATCTACGGCCGCCTGACCAGGCGGCCACCAGGCTGGGATGGATGGACGGATGACTGGCTTGGTTTAAATTAAAACGGGTGGAGCAAACGCTCCCCCGTTCTATGCTGAAAAAGCTGGGAATCTCCTCGGTAGAAAACTGCTGGGATAATCGCCACGCTGGCCTGTTACCGGCCCACTCAAAAGTCTCACAGGTTAATTATACAAAGGTTCTCCACGGATATTCAAACCTTAAATTATATTTAATCAAATTTTTACCGGCAGGCCCGCATAAACAGGCCCGAGAAGGCCCAGACTAGGCGGCCGGGTCACGATAGACCTGAAAACCGCCCCAGGATTGGTTCACCGGCATGACTTCCAGGCGGTTGACGTTGACGTGCGGTGGCAGCGTCGCCAACCAGTATACCGTCTCGGCGATATCCTCGCCCGTCAGCGGGTGCGCCCCGCGGTAAAGGGTGTCCGAAGCCGCCTGGTTTCCACCGGTGCGCACCAGGGTGAACTCCGTCTCGGCCATTCCCGGCTCGATGGAAGTCACCCGTACCCCCGAGCCGTGCAGGTCACTACGCAGGCCGCGGGAGAACTGCGTCACGAAGGCTTTCGTGGCCCCATAAACGTTGCCGCCCGGGTAAGGATATTGCCCCGCAATCGAGCTGATGTTGACGATCAGGCCCTTGCGCGCCATCAAAGTAGGGAGGAGTTTGTGCGTGATCGTCACCAGACCAAGGATGTTGGTCTCGATCATCGTGCGCCAATCCTCCAGGCGGGCCTGCGGTGCGGGGACGGTCCCCAGGGCCAGCCCGGCATTGTTCACCAACACGTCGATCTCACGGAAAGCCTCCGGGAGGGCCTCCAGGGAAGCCTGCATAGCCGCCGCGTCCCGCATGTCAAACGACGCGGCCCATACTTTATCCTGGCCAAGCTCGCTCACCAACGCCTGGAGCCGCTCGGCGCGCCGGCCGGTAGCGATCACCCGCCAGCCCTCGCCGGCAAAACGCCGGGCCATGGCCTCGCCAAAACCGGCGGTGGCTCCCGTAACTAATACTGTCTGGGTCATCACGTTCTCCTTCCCAAAAGAATCATCCGGCTCACCCGGCGAATTGCCCGCCGGGCGTGCCGGATGTGATTGTACACCTTCAGGCGGCTTTAGCCAGCGCCTCGAACTGCGCGCCGGTCAGCTGAACGGCAGCGGCGGCCATGTTTTCCTCCAGATGAGCCACCGACCCCGTGCCGGGGATGGGCAGCATCACCGGTGAGCGGCGCAGCAGCCAGGCCAACGCCAGCTGCGCCGGCGTGGCCGATAGTTCCTGGGCCAGGCGGTCCAACGGGCCACCCGGGCGTGCCAGTGTGCCGGTCGCAATGGGGAACCAGGGAATAAAGCCCAGGTTTTCCTGCGCACAGTAATCGAGCACATCTTCCGAGCTGCGGTCGGTCAGGTTGTAACGGTTCTGCACACTGACGATGGGGGCTATTGTCCGCGCCGAACGGATTTGCTCCACCGAGGCGTTGGACAGCCCGATGTGGCGGATCTTGCCTTCCTGCTGCAGGCGGGCCAGCTCACCCACCTGATCTGCCAGGGGCACCTGTGGGTCGATGCGGTGCAGCTGAAAAAGGTCGATCCGTTCCAGGCCCAGCCGGCGCAGGCTCATCTCCGCCTCCTGGCGCAGGTATTCCGGCCGGCCAACCGGGTGCCACTGGCCCGGCCCGGTGCGCACCAGGCCGGCCTTGGTGGCAATCACCAGATCGTCCGGGTAAGGATACAACGCGGCGTGGATCAGCTCTTCACTGACGTATGGGCCGTAGGAATCGGCCGTGTCGATGAAGTTCACCCCCAGGTCCAACGCACGGCGCAGTACGCGCATGGCCTCGTTACGGTCGGGCGGTTCTCCCCACACGCCCTGGCCGGTAATGCGCATGGCGCCATAGCCCAGCCGCACTACAGGCAGGTCGCCACCAAGGCGGAACGTGCCGCTCAACGGAGCCGGGCGAGACAGGGTTTCATTTTTTACGTTTGTCATAGTCTTTTTACCTCCTAAATCATCCCCTCGGGTGAGGGTCCACCCATCGGGACGGCGATTTGCATAATTCCTTCGATCTCCGCCAGGGTTTCCTGGCTGAGCTGGACATCCGCAGCCGGCGCCGTCTCTACCAGCTGTTGGGGGCGGCGCGCGCCCACAATGGCGACGTCCACGGCCGGGTTGGCCAGTACCCAGGCGACGGCCAGCTGGGCCACCGTGATCCCCAGCCGCCCGGCCAGTTGGCTCAGGCGGTCCACAATCTCCAGGTTACGGGCAAACAATTCTCCCTGGAAGGCCGGGCTTTCACTGCGCCAATCGTCGCCGGCAAAGCTGGTCTGGGGGGTATATTTTCCGCCCAGCAGCCCGTGCGCCAACGGGCCATATACCAGCACGCCAATCCCATGCGCCTGGCAATAAGGCAGGGCCTCGGCTTCGATGTCACGCCGGAACAGGTGATAGGGCGGCTGCAAGGTATCGATCTTACGCGTTTTCTCAAAGGCGCCCATTTGCGCCGCGTCATAATTCGAGACGCCTACGTAACGGATCTTGCCCTCCTCGACCAATTGTTGGAGTGCGCCGGCCGTCTCTTCCAGAGGCGTGTCCACGTCGGGCCAGTGCACCTGGTAGAGATCGATATAATCGACGCCCAGGTTGCGCAGGCTTTGTTCTACCCCCTGGCGCAGCCATCGAGGGCTGGAATCGCGCACCAGCGTATCGCCGTCCATACGCAGCCCGCCTTTGGTGGCCAGGATAATCTGCTGGCGCCGGTCTTTCAATTCCTGTTGCAGCGCTTCGCCGAGGAGTTTCTCCGAGACGCCAAAGCCATAGGCCTGGGCCGTATCGAAGAAATTGATCCCCAATTCGAGCGCCTTGCGGATGGTATCCTGGGCCTCGCGTTTTTCGAAACTACCCCAATCCCCTCCGAACTGCCAGGTGCCATAACTCAGCACAGAGACGTGAAGCGAGGTTTGACCAAGTTGTGTGTATTTCATTATTGTTGTTTCCTTTTGCTCGATACATTCAGAGTCGATCCACAGCAGGGATCCAGGTAGAATGCACAGTTATTTTGTCTGCCGGCCGGTCTCTCCGCCATCCCCGGCCGCTTGCATATACTTTTCGATGACCGCAAATGGCTGGTGGAGCGCGGCGATCATCGCCTGGCGTGCGCCTTTCGGATCGCGGGCCTGGATGGCGGCGTAGATGCGCCGGTGACCCTGCAGAGTCGCTGGGATGTGGTCCGGCAGGCGGAGCACGATCTTGCGCACGTCTGTCTCCGGCACAATCAAGGCATTGAGCAACTTCACCAGATAGGGATTAGCCGACATGCGGGCGATCTCGGAATGAAAATCGATGTCCAATCCCACCAGGGTGGCCAGGTTCTCCCCGCTTTGAGCGATGCGCTCGGATTCTTCCAGGTTGGCCAGCAGGCTGCGCAGCTGCCTGTCCGCGGCTCGCTGGCTGGCCAGCTCAGCGCAAGCCGGCTCGATGGCCAGGCGCGCTTCGTAGAAGTCGTTCAACGCCTGCATGTTCTCTTCCAGCCAGGCCGATACCGGCTGGTTGAGGATGTCGGTGCCCGGGTCCTTGATGAGCGTGCAGCACCCCTGTTGGATGGTGACGAAGCCACGGATCTCCAGCGCCCGCAGCGCTTCGCGGATGATCGGGCGGCTGACGTTGAACGTCCCCGCCAGGTCTCTTTCCGACGGGAGGGCCTGCCCGGGGACCAGCCGGCCTTCATGGATGGCAAATTCGATCTGGCGCGCAATGTCGTCAGACAAACGCATTTTACCTACCGTTCGGAATAGTTTATTGGTTTCCACAAGACACTGCCTTTTCTATAACACGGCCCCCAACGTTCAAGGTCACTTGCCGCCCCCACCCAAGATCATACACCGCCAGGGCAGACCTGTCAAGTGGTAAAGTAATATTACCAGTAGACCATTCTGGTTTTACCCCACACTACCCCCCACCGGAGTTTCTCCGGCCAGCAAGGATGCAAAGCGCCCCACACGGCCTTCACCTTACATGCTGCCGTGTGGGGCGCACTCACCACAACGTTGGTTTACCCGCCGGGCTTACCCTTTCTGGAACGCATTACAACCAGTGCAGCCAGTGTCACCAACAGCAGCAGGCCGGCTCCGGCCAGGGCCCACACCAGGCCAAAATTCGAGCCAGGCTGTACCGGGGCGTCTTCAGGCAGCGGCTCCAGAGCGGGCGCCAGTTCGACCACCCCCAGGTAGCCCGTCTCGGCCGCCTGAGGCACCCGGATCAGGCTGCCGTCGGACAATTCTTGTGAGCTGCTTTCCACCGGGAACTGCGCCAACCCCATGTACACCGTCCCCTGGGCAGTGCTCCCAACGGACAGATCATTTTTTTGCGTGGCAGTATCGAACACAGGTTGGGGAGCCTCCCAGGCGTTTCCACCCGGTTGGCTGATTGCCATCCAGATTTGGGTCCCCTGGGCGCTGCCTTGCGGCCACAAGAGCAGGCTCTGGTGGTTCGGGAAGGTGAGCAGGCGCGCCTGGCTGAAGTTGGCCCCGACCGCTTGGTCGATCCACACCTGGGGCTGGCCCTGCAAATCTCCCTGCAAGGCAACGATTTGTTCACCCTGTACCCAGGCCACCACGGGTTGGTGGCCGGCGTCGTAGGCCAGCTGCGCGGCCAGGTCGAGGCGGTCATTGTCCGTCAGGCGTTCCGGCTTCGACCATCCCCGGCCGTTCAACTGGCTCAACATCAGTTCACGGTCCTGGCCCGTGTTTAGATCCCCGTCGAGGTCCTGGTCGTACACCAGCATGCCCTTCCCGTCCTGATCCACGGCGATCTGGAAGAAGAGGGTCCCCTGCAAGTCATCGCTGATCGTTACCGCCGGTGACCAGGCCTTGCCGTTCCACTCACTGGCCAGCAGGAGGTTGGGCTCCTCACGGCTGCCGGTCAGGTCGGCGTGATCGCTACTCTGCCAGGCCAGCCACACGGCGCCATCCGTTCCTGAAGCCAGGTGCGGCATATAATCCAGGCGGCCGTCCTCCGTCAGGCGGCCACGGTTGAGGATCTCACCCGACGCAGGATCCAGGAGCGCAAAAGCAATTTCCAGATGGTCCGCAAACCCCTCGTCAAAGAAGACGTCCTCGCCGGCGTAAACCTGTGAGTTGGTATTCCACACTACCAGCAGGTTACCCTGGCGGTCAAAAACGGCCTGGGGGTTGAAATCGAGCGCATCGTCGTGACTGATCTGAACCGGTTCAGACCACGTCCCGCCGGTTTGGATGCGTGCGGCGATCTCGAGGGCCTGCTGCCTGGGTTTCTGGGCCAGCTCATCGACCCACACGAAAGCTACTTGCCCGTCTGGGCCCAGGGCCAGCTCCGGCTGCGCCACCATCCCGGCGTTTTCGACCAGGATTGTCTCCTCCAGACCAGCCTGTGCTACCGTCTTCCGGGTAGCTACCGGCGCCTGCCAGTTTTCGGAGCGGGCATAAAGCCCTACTGGAGAAGGCCGGTACGCAGTGTAAACAGCGGGATAATCCAGCCCCAGCGCAACCGGGTTACAAGCAGCCACGTTCCATTCGTGATTGAAATTCGCCGGCGGCACCCCAAAGAAGCCGGCAACGCCGGCGTGCGCCTCGAACAGCAGCTTGACCCAGCAATCCAGGACCTTTGGCTTGGGGACGACGTCCATTTTAAGGTGGCCATCCCCGCCGCCGGTCACCCCCAGGTTCACCAGCCCGAGATTGAGCGGCACGTCCATGGTAACGTTGAGGTCCGAATCCAGGGTTCCCCGGGTCACTGTCAGGTCAGTGCGATCTTTGTTGGGCCCCACGTGCAGATCGCTGCTCACGTCGGCCCGGACGGTCCCCGTGATCCCCGAGATAGCGTTGACCGATTGCAGCAGCTTCCCAAATACGGGCAGCTTGAACAGGTTGGACGCGCCGGGAATCAGTGAAATCAGGCCGTAATGTTTCGAGGCCTGGAACGACTGCGTCTCCAGGTCGATGGT
>JAAZNB010000486.1 GCA_012798515.1 Chloroflexota bacterium | reverse complement strand
GACATCGTGGACGGCGTCTTGCTGGTGGGCATGTTTGTGGACCAGACGATCCTCTCGGTGGCCGGGAAGCACCGCTACCCGGTCGTCCTGGTGGACGGATATTCCGACACGGAGAGCTTCGACACGGTGGTCTCCGATAACTTCCGGGCCACGTACCAGGCCGTCGAGTATTTGATCGCCCGGGGCCACCGCCACATCGCCCTGATGGGCAGCGAGCCCAACTGTTACCCCAGCCTGAAAGAACGGCGCAACGGGTACCTGCGCGCTATGAAGGAACACGAGATCGGGGATACCTACGTGTGTGACTTCAATCTCAGCCGGTCCAAGGGTTACCAGGAGACCATCCAGCTGCTGCAAGAACACCCGCAGGTCACGGCTGTGTTCTGTGTCAACGACGACGTGGGCAGCACGGTCTTCCGGGCCGTGCAGAGCATGGGCAAACGCATCCCGCAAGATATCTCCATCATCAGCTATGACGATACCTACCTGGCGGTCAATACCCACCCGGCCATGACCACCATGCACGTCGATACCCTGGCGATGGGGCGGGCGGCGGTCGAGTTGCTCTCGCTGCGCCTGGGCAATCCCGAAGCGGCGCGGATGACCCTGACCATCCATCCAACCCTGGTTGAACGTGAATCGGTGGGCTGTGTGCCCACACAATCCTGAACGAGTACGGGTTATCCCTCTTATGACTGTGACTTATCCTCCTTTGCCCCATATTCCCTGGCAAGAACGACCTGCGGGTTGTTCAGATGTCGTCTGGCGCTATAGCGCCAACCCGGTCATTCCGCGCAACCTCATCCCGTCGGCCAATAGCATCTTCAACAGCGCCGTGGTGCCGTACGGGGAGGGCTTTGCCGGCGTCTTTCGCTGCGACAACCGTAAGCGGGAGATGAACCTGCACCGCGGCTTCAGCCCCGATGGCATTGCCTGGAAGATCGACGATGATCCCATCCAGTGGCGCTTCCCTGACCCGGAGCTGAGCCATTTCCAGTACCGTTACGATCCCCGCGTGGTGTGGATCGAGGACCGCTATTACGTGACCTGGTGTAACGGTTATCACGGGCCGACCATCGGCATCGGTTATACCTATGACTTCAACGAGTTCGTCTTCCTGGAAAACGCCCTGCTGCCCTTCAACCGCAACGGGGTGTTGTTCCCGCGCCGCATCAATGACAAGTACGTCCTGTTGAGCCGCCCCAGCGATAACGGGCACACCCCCTTTGGGGACATCTACCTCAGCCAGAGCCCGGACATGTTGCACTGGGGCGAGCATCGCTTCGTTATGGGAGTCAAGAGCTGGACCTGGCAGAGCACCAAGATCGGCGCCGGGCCGGTGCCGATCGAGACGCCTGAGGGCTGGCTACTCTTCTATCACGGGGTGCTCACCTCGTGCAACGGTTTCGTCTACAGCTTTGGCGCCGCGCTGCTCGACCTGGAGCAGCCCTGGAAGGTCATTGCCCGTGGGGGGCCTTACCTGCTTTCGCCGCAGACCCAGTATGAATGCGTCGGCGACGTCCCCAATGTGACTTTCCCTTGCGCAGCGTTGTACGACCAGCCGACCGGACGTATCGCCCTCTATTACGGCGGGGCAGATACGGTTACGGCGCTGGCCTTTGCCAGGATCGACGAAGTGATCGACTTCGTCAAGAGTACGTCAGAAATTTAAATTCGGGAAAAGACTGCCAGGTTGACCAACGCCTAATTTTCCCCTTGTCCCCACGAGAAGGCGCAGCAGCGGATATAATGCAAGCATTGCGGTCGCCTCTCTGGGGAACTAATTTGCAACTTGGGAAGACCAGAGACCGGATGGGGGCTCTGGTCTTCATTTACCCACCGCGGCGACCCTGGCGCGCGGAAACTCTTTACCGGCGCGTACTTTTCGAGGTGCGGGAGGGTTGGATGAAAGCAGTAGACGTGGTCGGGCTGGGCATGGTTACCCTGGATATCCTTACCCAGGTGGCGCATTTACCATCCTCCAACGAGGTCTTCCCGGCGGGACGCATCGACGTTCAGGGTGGGGGCCCGGTCGCCACGGCGCTGGTGGCGCTTTCACGCCTGGGCTGCAAGACGGCCTACCTGGGCACCCTACCGGGCGACCACTGGGGGCGTTTCATCCAGGCAGATTTCGAGCGCTACGGCGTAGATACCCACTGGGTGATGCACACCGAGGACGGCGTTTCGCCGGTCTCGGTGATCCTGGTGGAGGCCGATAAAGGCGACCGCGCCATCCTGTACGACAAGGGTCGCATGCCGCTGCTGGCACCGGGCACAGTGACGGCCGGACAGGTTACCGCGGGGCGTATCCTGCACCTGGATGGTTTCCACCTGGAAGCCGCCCTACTGGCTGCCCAACAGGCGCGCCAGGCCGGCGTGTGGGTTTCTTTTGACGGTGGGGCCGGGATGAGCTGGCCGCACACCCGCCGCCTGCTGCCCTGGGTAGATCTACTGGTGGTGGCGCGCCAGTACGCTGCCAACGTGACCGGCCAGGACGACCTGGCCAAGGCCGGGCCGGCGCTGCTGGCTCACGGCGGGCGCGAGGTGGTAATCACGGATGGCGAACGCGGCTGCTGGTATTGGGACGCCGGCCAGGCGCTCTACCAACCCGCTTTTCGGGTAGACGTAGTGGACACCACCGGCGCCGGGGATACCTTCCACGGGGCTTACCTGTATGCCTGCTTGCAGGACTGGCCGGCTGCGCAACGCCTGGAATTTGCCAGCGCAGTGGCGGCCATGAAATGCACTCGCGTGGGCGGCCGCCTGGGCATCCCCACCCTGGAGCAGGCCCTGGATTTTCTCGTTCAGCACAGCCCGCAGCCGGCCGGCTGGCAGGCCCTGCAAGAGGACGGCCGGGTCAGGGCAACCTGAGCGGTGCGGGTTGAGATATTTGTAAACCAATACTATTCTTCGAAAGGGGGGATTGGTGATGGACTTCTCACAGCCAGATCCCAAAACAGTACAGCGTATCGAGGATTTGCTCCAGCAGATGACGCTGGATGAGAAAGTCGGCCAGCTGGTCCAGGCCGATGTTTACTGGAAGCAGGACGTGCCCCAGATGGTGCGTGACGGGCGGGTCGGGTCGATGCTCTCCATCCGTGACCCGCGCACGATCAACGTCTACCAGCGCATCGCCGTGGAGGAAAGCCGCCTGGGCATCCCCTTGTTGTTCGGCAACGACGTGCTGCATGGCTACCGCACCATCTTCCCCATTCCCCTGGCCATGGCCTGCACCTGGAACCCTGGTCTGGTCGCCGACGTGGCGGCGGCGATCTCGATTGAAGCCGCCGCGGCGGGGACCACCTGGAATTTCTCTCCTATGGTGGACCTGTGCCGTGACCCACGCTGGGGGCGGGTGGCCGAGGGCGCCGGGGAAGACCCCTACCTGGGATCGGCCATGGCGGCCGCCTGGGTGCGCGGCTTCCAGGCCGGCGACCTGCCGGGGGGCAGGGGCATGGCGGCCTGTGTGAAGCATTTCGGCGGCTACGGCGGGGCCGAGGCGGGCCGGGATTACAACACGGTGGATATGTCGGAGCGGCGCCTGCGCGACGATTACCTGCCCCCTTACCGGGCCGCTCTGGAGGCCGGGGCAGCCACGCTGATGACGGCTTTCAACGAGCTGAACGGCATCCCGGCCACGGCTGATCCCTTCTTGCTTCAGGACGTGCTGCGCCGGGAATGGGGTTTTCAGGGTGTGGTGATTTCGGATTACGACGCTATCGGTGAGCTGATCTTCCACGGCCTGGTGGCCGACCACCACCAGGCGACGTTATGCAGCGCCCAGGCCGGGGTGGATGTCGATATGATGGGGGATGCCTATCCCTTCCACCTGGCGGCGCTGGTGCGCGAAGGCCTGGTCGACGAGGCCTGGATCACCGCCGCGGCCCGCCGCGTGCTGGCTTTGAAATTCCGCCTGGGCGTGTTCACGGCGCCCTACATCGAGGAAGGCCTGACCAATAAAGTCTTCTTACGCCCGGAAGCCCTGGAGCTGGGCCGCCAGGCGGCTGTGCAGGCGGCGGTGTTGTTGAAAAACGAGGGGAACCTGCTGCCGCTGGCTGCCGAGGGCCGCCGGATTGCTTTGATTGGGCCGCTGGCCGACGATCGGTCTGCTTTGTTGGGCAGCTGGTCGTGTGAGGGCCGGGCCGAGGACACGCCCACCCTGTTGGAGAGCCTGCGCCAGGCGCTGCCGGCGGAGGGGCAGGTGCATTTTGCCCCCGGCTGTGAGATCGATGGCCCACAGGCTGACATTCCGGCGGCCTGTGAGGCCGCCCGGGCGGCCGACGTGGTGGTGCTGGCCCTGGGCGAGTCGGAAGGCATGAGCGGCGAGGCGCACTCGCGCGCCCACCTGGGCTTGCCCGGCCGCCAGCAGGAGCTGCTGGAAGCTGTGGCTGCGACTGGCCGCCCGCTGGTGGTGGTGCTGGTGTGTGGCCGCCCACTGGCCATCCCCTGGATGGAACAGCACGCCGGCGCCATCCTGCTGGCCTGGCAGGGGGGCACGTCCAGCGGGCCGGCCCTGGCGGACGTGCTGTTGGGGCATGCCGCGCCCGGCGGCCGCCTGTGTATCAGCCTGCCACGCTGTGAGGGGCAGATCCCGATCTATTACGCCCGCAAGAACACCGGGCGCCCGGCGGACCTGGGCGGGGTTACCCAGTTCAACCAGTCGCATAAATCCGTCTACCTG
>JAAZNB010000485.1 GCA_012798515.1 Chloroflexota bacterium | reverse complement strand
TATGTGGCGGTAGGGAAAACCCTACTACCTGAATTGGGGTAACTCCCCATTGGTGATCGCTGGAAACAACCGTATTATTATTTCAGTCAAGAAATTCAGTACGAGAGGGGAATGAGCTGGATTTTTTGGAACTTCGCCGGCAGCCTAGAGCCGGCGATTTTTTTTAATTCTCTCTCTTTTGTAAAACTGCAAACTACTTGACACAATGGGTCAGTGCGCGTAGCATTGAAGTGAGTTGTTTATCATACCTTCGGGATCAGCCGGAAAAGGGCATGATCCCGCACGGGCGTATATTTATCTAGACCGCTGCCGTACCCTGGTCGGGGTGCAAATCAGTCAAGGAGAAGGCCATGAAGCGTCCTCTACATATTGTTATCGTTATCAGCGTGGCTGCCAGTATTTTAGTGTCGTGTGCCGGGCTCAATGGCCTGCTGCCTGAACAGACCTCTCCACAATCGGTGCAATCTCCGGCAGAAGTTACCCCAACGGAAGATCCTGCCGCCCAGCTGACCGCCACGCCACTCGTCAGCGGACCGCTGCCTGCCATCGAACCGGAAAATGCCACCCTGGTGAAACAGGTGAGCCAGGTGGCCATCGATTCGCCCTACCGCCTGCACTGGTCCAGCGACAGCCAGAAAATCGGCGTCATGACCAACCAGGGCTTGCTCCTGTATGACGCCAACACGTTGGCAATCCTTTCCAACGTAATGGTACAAGACCCGATAACCATGCTCGACTTTTCGGCAGACAGCGGCCTGATGGCCACTACCGCCGATCAGGTCAATCTCGAGGTACGCGAGATCGCCACCGGGAACGTGTCCATGACCATCAATGACGCCGGCCCCTTCATGAGCGTCAAGTTCTCGCCCGACGGCCGCTTGCTGGCCATTGCCCGGGCGGATGACTTCCGCGTGGACCTGTGGGACCTGCCCACCCAGCAGTCGATCGGCAGCCTGACCGGCTTCGAAACAGCCGCGCCCGTGTACAGCTTCGTCTTCTCGCCCGACGCCCGCTACCTGGTGTGGATTTCCCGCGGCACGGTGCAGCCCATGGAAGTCTCTAACGCCACGCTGGGGCCCATCTTTTCTTACGAAGATTTTGTATCCACGGTAGCCGTTTCGCCGGATGGGCGGTTCATGGCCGTAGCGACCGCCGGGACGGTCAACGGTACCTTCCAGCCCATCGTCAGCCTGGGGAATCCCAGCAGTGGCCAGGCGTTGGGTGTGTCCCTGGTCGAGCAGCAGCAGGTGCCGCAGGGGCTGTCCTTCTCCCCTAGCAGCCGTACCCTGGCCGTGGGCGCCGGGAACGATATTAACCTGTTGGAAATCTCCACTCGCCAGCCCTTGACCGTGTTGCGCGGGCACTCAGCCTCGGTGAACGACGTGGCCTTCTCCCCGGATGGGCGCACGCTGGCCACCACAGCTACCGACAATACCCTGCGCCTGTGGCGTTTGCAGCCCTGAGCGAGCGGATCGGATATTTACAAGGCGGAGCACGGTTTTCCCGGCTCCGCCTTTTTTGTCCTTCTCTGCCGGGGTCAGGCCCGGCCCAGGGCCGCTTTTCCCCATTGCCAGGCCCAGACGGCGGCCTGGTAAATCCCGTATCCCAGTCCCACGCCCAGGGCATTGAGCAGCACATCGTTGACGTCTACCGAGTGCAGGTCAAAGCCCACGACCAGCCTGAGGATGAGCTGGGCCCCTTCCAGGACCAGACCGGTACCCAGCGCCAGCCAGGCCAGGCGGCGGCCGTGCAGGCGGGTGAGCGCTCGAATGCCCAGACCAAAGGGGACGGTGAAGAGGACATTGCCGGCAATTTCTACCAGCACGACTCGCGGATTGAGCTCACCGGCGCGCAGGTGGGCCAGCATGCCAGCATAGTTGCCGGGGATCAAATTGATGTTGTGGGTCAGTTGCTGGAGTGTGCCGCTCCAGCTCAGGTTCGCCGGCCAATCCAGGGGAACGCGGATGGGAAAGAACATCATGTTGATGGCCGCCATCAGGTAGAGACCCAACAAGAGCAAACCGGCCCGGTACAGCCAGCCGCGTTTCCACAGGTGCAGGCAGACGGCGGCCAGCCCGAGGATACCGGCAAGCAATGGGTAGGGGAAGAATTCGATGTATCGCATGGCAGCTCCGGAAATCTGCGGCTTGTATGTACTGCGTAGAGCTACGGGTACCCCCATTGTACCAACCCGCCGGGGAGGTGAGCAGGTCACCTGCTTAGACCCATCTGAGCCATTTCCCGGTATTGAGAGAAACATTTTTTGAACTTTTTTTCGTTTTCGGTTATGATATCCATGTGCGATCCTTTGAATACCCCTTTCCGGCAGACTGGTTTGTCATCTCAATTCGTTGGCTCGCCGTCGTCGCAGCCCTGACCGCTTTGAACCTGGCCCTTCCATTGAGCTGGGAGATAGGCCTGGTTCTGGCCGTCTTCGTGCTGTGGAACATCCTCCTGACCTTTTTGGCGCTGCAAAATATCCGTTTGACGGCTCACCGGCCGGTCAATATCCTGGTAGACAGCGTCATCACGGTCATCCTGTTCGTCTTGAGCGGCGGTTTCTACGGCCCATTGAATTGGATTGGCCTGCTGCCGATCTTTTCCGCTGCCGTGTATTATGAATGGCGCGGCAGCCTGCTGGGCTGCCTGGTGGTTACCCTGTTGCAAGTGGGTTGGGAATACGTGAACCACGCCATGGCGTTGGACACCCAGGCTTTACTCTATCTGGCAGGCATCAATCTTTCCGGCGGCATTGTCTTCGGCGTGTTGAGTGCTTCGGTGATGCGCCGCTTCCGGCGGACTTACCAGAACCACGTGCGCCAGCGTAGGGAGCTCGAACGCCAGATGCAGCGCCAGGAGCGGGCGCGTATCCAGGCCTTTTATCGCATGATCGAAACGCTCAGCGCCACATTGAATTACCAGGTCGTTCTGGATACCACCCTGGACCTGAGCGTCCTGGCCCTGGGCAGCGGCGAAGCGCTGACCAACCAGCTGGTCAGCGCGGTGATGTTGTTCGACGACGAGCAGCTCAAGATCGCCGTCGCGCGGCGTTTCCCACCCCGGGATATAAAACAGATCTTCCCGGCCAATAAAGGCGCCCTGGAGGAGACCATCCACAGCGGAGAGCCAATCCACCTGCAAAACCCTTCCGAGGATCCCGAGCTGGGCCAGCTGGTGGCTTTGCAGGGGTGTAAGAGCTCCTTGTGCCTGCCCCTCAATCGCGGCTTGAACGCCTATGGCGTCATGCTGTATGCCCATCCCGACCCGGCCTTCTTCACCCAGGACCGGCGTGAGCTGCTGGAGATGTTGAGCCACCAGGTGGTGATCGCCATTCAAAACGCTCGCCTGTTCCAGGAACTGGAATTGGAAAAGGAACGCATCCTGGAGTCACAGGAAGAGGCTCGCAAGAAGCTGGCGCGAGACCTGCACGATGGGCCGACCCAATCGGTGTCTTCGATTGCCATGCGCATCAGCATTGCTCGTAAGTTCCTGGAACGGGACGTCAAGGAGGCCGACGAAGAGCTGGTGCGCATCGAAGAGCTGGCCCGCCGCACTACCCAGGAAATCCGCCACATGCTGTTCACCCTGCGTCCCCTGGCCCTGGAGTCGCAGGGCTTGGAGGCGGCTTTGAAGGCCATGGCCACCAAGATGATGGACACCTACCAACAAAACGTCAACATCACCATCGATTCGCAGGTCGTCAGCGGCCTGGAGCTGGGCAAACAAACCGTTGTCTTCTACCTGGCTGAAGAAGCAGTCAACAATGCCCGCAAACATGCCCAGGCCGCGCGCATCGACGTGGTCCTGAAGCCCCTGGGCCAGGATCGCTCGATTGCCCTGTTGGAGATCATCGACAACGGGGTCGGTTTCAATGTCGAAGAGGTCACCAGCGCGTACGAACGGCGCGGCAGCCTGGGGATGGTGAATTTGCAGGAACGAGCCGACCTGATCAATGGATTGTTACACATCGACTCTGCGCCGGGGAAGGGGACGCGCGTGCAGGTCGCCATACCACTCACCGAAGAAGCTGCCGACCGTATCCAACGCGGAATTGCGGCGGTCTAGCTGGAAGAGAACATGCCAACCACACTCGGCCTTTACTATACAATTCAACGCGGCGGGGCCAAGGACGACCCGGTGGTCGTGCTGCTGCATGGGGCGGGAAGCAGCCACCTGTGCTGGCCGCCCGAGATCCGCCGGCTGCGCGGCACCACTGTGCTGACCCTCGACCTGCCCGGTCACGGGCGCTCGGGTGGGGTGGCGCGCCATTCGGTGGAGGCTTACGCGCGCTGTATCACCGACTTTCTGGCCGAGCTGGGCCTGTATCGCGTCATCCTGGTGGGACACTCATTGGGAGGGGCCATCGCGCTGTGCACATATTTGCAGCAGCCCTATCGCATTGCCGCACTGGGCCTGGTGTCTAGCGGCGCCTGTCTGCCCATCGACCCGGCGCTGGCGGATCTGTTTACCCGCCCGGCGGGGCAGAACGATGGGATCCAGGCGCTGATGAGCCGGTTGTTCGACCCGGCGGCCAGTCCCGCGCTGGTGGAACGTACCCGGGAGACGCTGGCCACGGGCCGCCCAGGGGTGTTACAGGCCGATTGGCTGGCCAGCCAGCGGGTAGACCTGCGCAATGAGATCTTCAAGATCGTGGTGCCCGCCCTGGTGGTTACCGGGGAAAGCGACGCTCTCATCCCCCCCGTGCAGTCTCGTTTTCTGGCGGCTCGTATTCCCCACGCCCGGCTGGTGGTCGTGCCCCGGGCAGGGCATATGGTCATGCTGGAGCAGGCAGAGCTGGTGGCGGGAGAGCTGCAACAGCTGGTACAGCGTACCCAGACCGCCTGGAATTCGAAGACAGCCCTGTCCACCCTGGGTGGTTTTCAAGCGCCGTGATGGTGTAAGCCGGCAGAGTTAAAGGACAGCCGCTGCGCTTGAGATTTCGAGCGCAGCGGCTGTCTGCGATATCCCGGCGCGGTCTTCCGGCCGGTGAAAGGTCAATCCTGGTAGGCAACCGGGTGCACGCCGGCCAGGACTGCCGCGGTGAGCCGGGCGATCAGGTCTGTCACCGTATGCACGACCTCGGCCTGGGAAACCATCTGGCGTTCCTGCTGGCTGCGCAGCTTAAGCTCGAAGCCGCCGGCGGCCAGAGAGCGCTCACTGGATGTCAGCCGGATGGGGATGCCGATCAGGTCGGCGTCGTTGAACTTGACTCCCGGGCTCTCGTCACGGTCATCGAAGAGCACTTCTATGCCGGCTTCCAGCAGCTGTGTATACAGCCATTCGGCCTGTTGGCGGGTGGCGCCGGGATCTTTCTTGCCAGATAGGGCGATCAAATGCACCTGGAAGGGGGCCACGGTGATGGGCCACTGCAAGCCGTGTTCGTCGTGGTGCTCTTCGGCCACACAGTTGAACAGCCTTCCGACGCCGATGCCGTAGGAGCCCATGATGACCGGTTGGATGTCGCCGTGTTCGTCCTGGAAGTTGCAGCCCAGGGCCGAGCTGTAACGCGTGCCCAGCTGGAAGATGTTGCCGGTTTCGACGCCGCGTTGGGCATCCAGCGGGTTGCCGCACTGCGGGCAGGCGTAACCTTCCTGAGCAGCGGCGATGTCGGTCACCAGGTCAGCCTGGTAATCGCGGGGGAAATTGGTGTTTAGCAGGTGGTAGCCGCTCTGGTTGGCCCCGGCGGCCAGGTTGGTGGAGTCGGCCACCAGGTCGTCGACCACCACCAGGGCGCCGTGCACCCCGATGGGCGAGGCGTAGCCGGGCACAGCGCCAATGGCGCGAATTTCCTCTTCTGTGGAGGGGTGCAGATCGCGCGCCTTGACGGCGTTGGACAGCTTGGTCTCGTTGAGCTCCATGTCGCCGCGCACAACCGCGAAAACCAGCTGTGAGCGGATTGCGTCCCCCTCCTGGATCTCGGCGGTCATGAAGACGGCTTTGGCCAGGCCTGACTTGGGCATCGCAAGAAATGTGGACAGGTCCTCGATGGTGCTCACCCCGGGGGTGGCAACTTTCTCGACGGCCTCCGGCTCGCCGCGCCCGGGCTCCGGTTTGCGGAAGCGGGCGATCTGGCGGTTGGCCGAATAGCCACAGTGGGGGCAAAGGATGAGCGTGTCTTCCCCGATGGGCGTCAGGTAGATGAATTCGTGGGCGATCTTACCGCCCATCATGCCCGTATCGGCCTTGACGGCAATCACCGGCAGGCCGCAGCGAGCAAAGATGTTGAAGTACGCCTGGTAATTGGCCCGGTACTGTTTTTCCAGGCCCTCCCAGCTGGTATCCAGGCTGTAGCTGTCTTTCATGGTAAATTCGCGCACGCGGATCAGGCCGGCGCGTGGCCGGGGATCGTCGCGCCACTTGGTCTGGATCTGGTAGATCAAGGCCGGCAGCTGGCGGTGGGAGCGGATATCCCGGCGCACGAGATCGGCCACAGCTTCTTCGTGGGTCATGGCCAGCACCATGTCTCGCTCGTTGCGATCCCGGAAACGTCCCATTTCGGCCCCGATCTGGTACCAGCGCCCGGACTCCTGCCAGATGTCGGCCGGCAGCACGACCGGCAGGCTTACTTCCTGGCCCCCGATGGCGTCCATTTCCTGGCGCAGGATGGTTTCGATCTTGTGCAGAGAGCGTTTGGCGAGGGGCAGGTAAGCAAAGACCCCGGCGGCCATCTGCCGGATGAACCCGGCGCGCAGCAGGAGCTGGTGTCCGGCGGTCTGGGCCTCGCTGGGCGCTTCTCGCAGCGTTTGCCCAAATAGATTCGACATGCGCATAGATGTTCTCCTCGTTCTGCTCCAGCTCAGCCGGCGAACAAGACTTGTTGTTGGAGGAACTGTTCTACGTCTTTCAAGAAAGCGGCTACGGTCTCGCTCTTGCGGAACCCGTGTCCTTCGCCGCTGTACAGGCGGTAAATGTGCGGGGTGCCCTGCTGGCGCAGCAGGGCGACGATTTCTTCCGACTGGCTGGGCGGCACGACTCTGTCTTCGCTGCCCTGGAAGATGGCCAGGGGATCGCGAATGCGGTCGGCATGGAACACGGGTGACCAGGCCCGGTAGCGCCCGGCGGCTTCTGGCAGGGCACCCACCAGCTGTTCGTTGTAATGGGATTCGAACTTGTGTGTATCCAGGTCGAGGGTGAACAGGTTGCTCACACCGTACAGGCAGACCCCGGCCTTGAAGAGGCCCGGATAGCGGATCAGGGCGTTCAAGACGGTATACCCGCCGGCGCTGCCGCCGTAGATCACGATCTGCCCCGGGTTGGCCAGGCCCTGTTGGGCCAGGGCTTTTGCACCCCCGGCGGCATCTTCGACGTCTACTTCGCCCCAACGTTCGTACAGGGCCTTCTCGTAGCCGTGACCGTAGCCGGTACTGCCGCGGTAATTGACCGCCAGCCAGGCGTAGCCACGCGAGGTGAAATAGGCGGCTTCGGGGCTGAACTGCACGTTGGTGGCCGAAGTCGGCCCGCCGTGAACGTACACGATGGCTGGCGGCAGGCCCTCGGAGGTGTAATGAGTGTGTTGGGGCGGGTAATACAACCCGTGGACCGGCGAGCCGTCGGGGGCGTTCCAGGTGATCTCCTGCGGCAGGCTGTACATTTCGGGGGGAATCATTTCGTTCTGGCTGCGGGCCACGGTGTGCAGGTCCTGGCCGTCCCAGCGCACGATGCGCTCGGGGATGCCGGGCGCGGAGGCGATGAAGGCCAGTTCTTCCCGCACCGGCGAGACGGCCAGCTGGCCAAGCCAGGTATAGGGGGCGATGTCGACCGGTTGGCTGTCCCCGCTTTCCAGGCTGGTCTTCCACAAAGTATAGCGGCCGGCGTAATTGCGGACGTGATAGAGCAGGCGGCTGTCGTGGCTCCACCCGTAGGAACGGACGCCCTGCACCCAGGCCGGCGGAGCCAGCAAGAACCCCTCGCCTGCGATGAGAGTACGCTCGGCCCCGCTTTCCAGGTCCAACACGACCAGCCGGTCCCAATCTCCGTGGGCGGCAATGTAGCTCAACCAGCGTCCATCCGGGGAGAACTGCGGCTGTGAAGCCGGCGTTTCGTTGTCCCCGGCGACTTTCTTGTGTTCGATGAGACGGGGTGGAGAGCCGCTGAGCTGGCCGAGCATGAGGCGCGTCCCGTCCCAGGGCATGTTGGGGTGATCCCACTCGACCCAGGCCAACTGGCTGCCGGAGGGGTGCCAGGCCAATTGCATGTAAAAATCTGCGCCGTGGACCAGCTGCAAGGGCCAGTCGCGGCCGTTGGACTGGGTAAGCCCGATCAGGTCGGTATCGCCATCGCTGAAAACGTAAGCCAGCCAGCGCCCGTCGGGAGAGAGGGCCGGCGCTGCGCAGGCGCCAAAGGCGGGAGTAATGGGGGTGGGGCTTTCGTGAAACAGCTTACGGCGGAAGAGCTGGCCGCCGCGCTCGGCAAAGACGACCACGCCGTTGGAGACGTCGAATTCTCCACCGCCGTACCCCACACCGCCGCGTACGCTGCACGCACCGCTCAGCTCCAGGCGCGCTTCCTGGTCAGTTTGCGACAACAGCACGCCTACGCCGGAACGGCCCTCGGCCCATACCAGGCTGCGGCCGTCGCTGTCCCAGCGGACGTCTTCCAGGCGAATGCGCTTGCTTAATAAATCGGGGGTTATGGGACTGGGCCATAACCCGAAGGGCTTGGACTGTTTGATCCGAGGGTTTACCATGAGCTTGATCCACGAGGTCTAAGGGGGTTACCCTTCCAGGAAGGGCTGGAGTTTTTCGGTGATTCTGTCGCGGGGCTGGTAGCCGTTGAGACGCTGGACGACCTGCCCGTCTTTGAACAGCAGCAGGGTTGGGACGCCCAGGATCTGGAACTGCATGGTCAGGTTGACGTTCTGGTCGATATCGACTTTGGCCATGCGCAATTTGCCTTGCCAGACCGCTGCCAGCTGGTCGAGAACGGGCTCTAACATACGGCAGGGACCGCACCACCCGGCGCCAAATTCCAACAGAACAGGCAGCGAAGATTTCAGAACTTCCTGTTCGAAGTTTCCTTCATTGACTGTGGTAAACGAATCCATTGAGGTTTTCCTTTCAGCCACCGGGCGAATTTCAAGTATTCTCGGGAGGAGTTCGCCGGGTTTGCCGGAGAGATGTGCAGCTGCGGACGACGACAAATCGAACGGAAAAGGACCCCTGAAGGTTCATCTGTCTGATTGCGGTGCAAAACAACCACAAGCTGCCAATAGGAACTTTTGGTAATTACCCCACGGTAAGTTGTCTTAATCCGGTGTGGTCCAGTCTTGCGCGGCGCAGCTTTGTGCTGACCATCCCCTTGGTTCTCTCGACGGGCTGGAACCCGCCTGGCGATGCCAGTAAAACCAGGAACTGGCTGCTTGGTTGGAAACCAGGCAATTGCCCTGGTAAAAGTACACCCGATAAAGGAGCGCTATATTTGTTTTGCGACGATGCTTTGGCTCTTATTTTTTCTTCTTGAGATCGTGCGGGCGCCAAAAATCGACCAGTTCGCCGGTGGTACTGTCGTTTAATTCATTCCAGTGTTGGATCGGCAGCGCAATGTGAGCGATGGCAGCAGTGGGCAGGGATGCGACCTGGCCACTTAGAATTTGCAACAGTCCCTCCAGCCCCGGGTTGTGACCAACGACCATTACACGCTCGATGTTGTCGGGCAGCGTGCGCAGACCTTCCAGGTATGCCTGGGACTCGGCCATATAAAAGTTTTCCAGATAACGCACTTCACCGTTAAAGTGATCGGCTTCGGTGAACAGCCTGACGGTCTCTTTGGCGCGCACGGCGTTCGATGAGAGGATCAGCTGCGGGGTCAATTCTTTTTCTTCGATCAATTGACCCATCATAGGTGCATCTCGATTACCTCGTTTGTTAAGGGGACGGTCAAGGTCAGCGAGTTCGGGGTGCTTCCAACTCGACTTGGCATGCCGCATAAGTATCAACGTTTTCATAATAACGAACCTCCTGGGTGATCGACCTATACGACGAAAGATGCCAACGGATAAAAAACTGGAGTTAGTATAACAGATATCCAAGAAAAAGTGGTTTATTATTTCTTTAACGTTGCCCGCAGTCAGGGCGAAGGCATAGCGAGGCGGCCATGCTACCGGCGGGCACTTAAAAATAACCTAACAATTTCCTTTTGGGGGATTTGTCTGCTTGCGAAAATGGTGTGTGCATGCTATAATCTGTTAGCTATTCCCGGAAAAAGGGTTATATTTTTCGTCGAAGGGCTTCCCCTGCTGTTGTATGACATAGGTGGTAGATCGATCAGCAAAAGCCCCTTAACCCCGCAAGTTCTTATCAACCGACGGCAACCCCGCGGATCCTGCGAAGAGCAGGATAAGGTTGCGTGGTTTAAACAATAGATCAATTTCAAGAGACACCATTCCATGAAAATACTTGAACTCGAAAACGCACCCTTGGCGACGCTGCGTGATATAGCCAAGGAACTTAATGTCCCCAACGCGGCGCGCCTGAAAAAAGAGAACCTCCTCATTCGTATTCGCCAGATGGAAGCCGAGCGTGAAGGATTGGAAGTGCGCGGTGGAATCCTCGAGATTATGAATGAAGGTATCGGTTTTCTGCGTACCAATTATCAGGTGGGCTCCGAGGACGTCTACGTTTCGCAAGCACAGCTGCGCCGTTATGACCTGCGTAGCGGTGACTTGATCATCGGGCACGTACGGCCTCCCCGGGACACAGAACGCCATTATGGCTTATTAAAGGTAGAGACGATCAATGGGCTTACCCCGGAAGAGGCGCGCAGCCGCTCCAGCTTCGAGGTCTTGACGCCCATCTTCCCAGACAAACGTTTTGACCTGGAAAGCGAGCGGGGGATCATCTCCACACGGTTGATCAACTTGATCGCGCCGATCGGTCGTGGCCAGCGCGGTATGATCGTCTCTCCGCCGAAAGCTGGTAAGACGACCATCCTGAAGCAGATCGCCAATGCCATTTCGGTGCGCAACCCGGACGTGCACCTGATCATTGCCTTGATCGGTGAGCGCCCTGAAGAGGTCACCGACATGGACCGCTCGGTGGACGCCGAAGTGGTGGCCTCCACCTTCGATGAACCGGTAACCTCGCACGTACGCACGGCCGAGATTACCCTGGAGCGCGCCAAACGCCTGGTCGAGATCGGCCGGGACGTGGTCATCCTGATGGACTCCCTCACCCGCCTGGCGCGGGCTTACAACCTGGTGGTCAATCCCTCCGGCCGTACGCTGTCCGGCGGTATGGATCCCTCGGCGCTCTACCCGCCCAAGCGCTTCTTCGGCGCCGCTCGTAACCTGGAAGAAGGCGGCTCGTTGACCATCATTGCCACTGCGCTGATCGATACCGGTTCACGCCTGGATGACGTGGTCTACGAAGAGTTCAAAGGTACCGGTAACATGGAACTGCATCTTTCCCGCCGCCTGCAAGAACGGCGTATCTTCCCGGCCATCGACATCGAGCGTTCCTCCACGCGCCGTGAAGAACTGCTGCTCGGGCCTGATATTCTGCAGCGGGTGTGGTTGGTGCGTCGTATGTACTTGCAGATGATCGGCACGCCGCCCCAGGGCGCGGGCATGGATCCCGCCGTGGCGACCGAAGCCATCATCCAGCGCATCCAACGTACCAAGGCAAACCAGGAATTCCTGGAAAATCTCACGGAGGATATGTGAAAGGTGTTTCCTCTACCCAGGGGAGCCACACAAACGAGCAAAATGACGTCCCGGCCTGGCTTCGCTGGTTTACATGGGGGGTAGCTGCATTAATGTTTGCGCTGATGGCGCTGATGCTGCTTCAAAGAGCCCAGGTAGTATTTTCGGCCAGTGACGATGAAGCAGTTACCGTGTTGGAAGGATCCGGCGCAGAAATAATCGAACCACCGGTCAGCGAAGTGAACGCCGCTTTACCCGCTTTTGAGCCCCAAACGGTGACGCGTTCGGTCGTGCGGCTGGCGAATACACATACCATCATTCCCAACCAGGCGCGTAACCAGGTGGTAACTTATACCGTACAGGTAGGCGATTCCATCTTCGGAATCGCCCAAAAGTACGATATCACCCCCGAATCGATCCTGTGGTCGAACTACGGCACGCTAAAAGATGACCCGCACATGATCTCCGTGGGCCAGGAATTGAACATTCCCCCCACCGACGGCGTATATTACACCTGGAAAGCCGGGGACTCGTTGGATAAGGTATCGAACGAGTACAATGTCGATCCCAGTGACATCCTGAGTTGGCCGGCCAACAAACTGGACCTGACCAACCCGCAGATTGCTGATGGCACTGACATCATGATCCCGGGCGGTTCGCGCCCATTCCAGCAATGGGTGGTGCCCATGGCCTATGCGCCCAAGTCGGGCGTCAACAAAGGCCTTTCTGGCCCGGGTGGCTGCGAGCTGGTGGCCGGTGGCGCGGTTGGGACAGGCTTCTTTGCCTGGCCGGCCGGTAACCACTACCTCTCGGGCAACGATTACTGGTCTGGCCATATGGCCATCGACATCGCTGCCGGGGAAGGCGCACCGGTATATGCTGCTGACAGCGGCGTGGTGGTCTACGCCGGAGCCATCTCGGGTGGTTATGGTAACGTGATCATGATCGATCACGGGAACGGCTACCACACTGTTTACGCCCACCTCAGCCAGGTCTCGGTCTACTGCGGCCAGTCCGTGGCCCAGGGCTCCTTGATCGGTCTGGCAGGCAGCACGGGTAATTCCACCGGGCCTCACCTGCACTTCGAGGTGCGCTACATGGGTGGTTTCATCAATCCCTGGTACGTCTTGCCCCCGGGCTAGGCTCCAGGCGGAACCCGATAGAACTCACGAGCCGGTTGGCATTCTGCGCCAACCGGCTTATGGTTTAACTTCGGAAAATCCACTTTTTGAGGCGTCAGGATGCCTCAAAAAGCGACTTCCTTAGCAATTCGGATAGAACCTTAAAGAATCCGGAATAAGCGGGCTCTGTGTGTATTTTGGGCAGTTTCACCGCCCAAAATACACACAAGGACCATGCTCTTGCAAAGGCTTACTGGGGTGGCGTCAGGGTGGCGCGCATGACGAAGCGGTCTACGGCGCCGAAACGGTATTTGTATTCTTCGTCGCCGCGCATGAAATCGAAGGCCTGGTAGCCTTGTTGGTTGGCCCACTGTAACAGGTAACCCAGCAGCACCCAGCCGGGGGAATAGTCCCGGAAACTGGGATCCATGCCGGAGTTGTAGACCCACAGGCGGTTCAAATAGTCGAAGCTCAGGTACCCGGCGGCTTTCTGGCCGTTGACTTCCAGGAAGGCCAGGTGCAGGCAGCCGGCTTCGAAGGCCCAGCGTATGGTCAGGCGCATGTGCTCTTGCATGGCATCACTGAGGAAAGCAGCTTTCTCGTCGTCGTGGCGCATCAGGTCGAGGAAGGCCTCGATTTCGTCCTCCAGGCCGTCCCGGGCTTCCACGTAGTACCAACGCGTGGGGACTTCGGACTGCTCGAAGCGGCGCATTTTGCGGCGCACTTCGTGGCGCTGCTTTTTGTCGATGCTCTCCAGGTAGGTTTCCCACTGGCCAGGCAGGGGAATGTAGGGGGAATGTTGCAGCTGTTCTACCTGCTGCTGCCATCCCAACTGGGCGG
>JAAZNB010000484.1 GCA_012798515.1 Chloroflexota bacterium | reverse complement strand
GATGAGCTGCGTTTCCATCGTATCCCAGACCCTGAGACGGGGAGCGACGAGTTGGTGGTAAAGCCAGGCGATTTTTCTAACCAGGATCAATAGATCGACGTCCGTATGGGAGCTGGGATGGCGCTCCCCAACACCCATTTCCAGGGTTACGAGAGGCGCATTGCACGACAAAATTGACCGATTATGGTGGTTGAGTGGGCTGCCTCTCCTGTTATTGTTTGCCATTCCCATCCTGGCGCTCGTAGCCCGTATCCAGCCACTGTATTTCCTCGAAAACCTGGTCAACCCGGTGGTGCTACAAGCCGTACGCATCAGTTTCCAGACCTCGGCAATCAGTATGGGCCTGACCCTCCTCCTGGGAACGCCTATCGCCTATCTGATCGGCAAGTACCAGTTCCCCTTGAAACGTTTGGTAGACACGATTATCGATTTGCCCACCGTCCTGCCGCCCTCGGTTGCCGGCGTGGCCTTGTTGATCACGTTCGGGCGCCGTGGTCTCTTGGGGAGCACACTGGGCCTGTGGGGTATACAGATTGCTTTCACCCAGGCGGCGGTCGTCCTGGCACAAATGTTTATCGCTGCGCCGTTCTATGTGCGCGCCGCTGCCATCGGTTTTGCCGGTGTGGACGAAGAAATCCAGCAGGCCGCAGCCCTGGACGGCGCCAACCGCTGGAATACCTTTCGCCACGTGATCCTGCCTCTCTCGTTGAACGCCATCCTCAGTGGTAGCGTAATGGCCTGGGCGCGCGCCCTGGGTGAATTCGGCGCCACCATCCTGTTCGCCGGGAATTACCCCGGGCGCACCCAGACTATGCCCCTGGCCATCTACCTGGGATTCGAATCCAACCTGGACATCGCCCTGGTGTTGTCCTCCATCCTGATCCTGTTTTCCTTCCTGGCTTTATCGCTGATCAAATTCCTGGCGCCCCAACCGGCGGGCCATTGAAAAAGCCGACTTCATAGCCCAGCTACCCCTCCTTGGATCGATGGTATAATATTTTGGTCTTAATAATCATATTTCTGCGCGCGCAGAACTTATCGGAACGGGGGTACAAGTCTTCCATGTGCATTCTCTGGAGCAAACCACTATGAGCACGACTACCTATGATGTTGCCATTATTGGAGGTGGAATTGTCGGTTTGGCAACCGCTATGGCCTTGACCGATCGTTTTCCCCTCTCCCTGGTCGTCCTTGAATCAGAAGACCATCTGGCTGCCCACCAGACCGGGCACAACAGCGGCGTGATTCATTCCGGGTTGTATTACAAGCCCGGCTCTTTAAAGGCCAGGAACTGCGTGGAAGGCCGCCAGGCCATGTACCAGTTCTGCCAGGAACACGGCATCGCCCACGACCCGTGTGGCAAGGTAGTCGTCGCCACGCAACCGTCTGAATTGCCCGCCCTGGAGGCCCTGGAAAAACGCGGCGTTGCCAACGGGCTGGACGGTATCCGCCGGCTCAACTCGCCAGAAGAGATCCACGAATACGAGCCGCACGCCAGCGGCATCGCCGGTCTGTACGTACCTCAGACTGGCATTGTTGACTATACCCAGGTTACCAATACCTACGCCGAGATCGTCCAGAACGCGGGCGGTGTTATCCAGACCCGCTCTCGGGTGACCGCTTTCCGGCACACCGGGAATGAATTCGTCCTGCAAACCCCCCAAGGAGAAGTTATCTGCCATAACCTGATCAACTGCGCCGGTCTGCAATCGGACCGCGTGGCGCGCATGTGCGGCGTGGATCCCAAGCTCCAGATTCTCCCCTTCCGGGGAGAATATTATGAGCTGACCCCGCAAAGCGAACACCTGGTGAATAACCTGATCTACCCCGTCCCGGACCCTCGCTTCCCCTTCCTGGGCGTGCACTTTACCCGTATGGTGCACGGGGGCATCGAAGCCGGTCCCAACGCCGTGCTGGCCTTCATGCGCGAAGGCTACCGCTTCGGTGACATCTCCATCCCTGACGTGCTGCAGTACGGCTTGTATGGCGGATTCTGGCGCATGGCCTGGAAATATTGGCAGACCAGCGTCGGCGAGTTTTACCGTTCGCTGAGCAAGCGCGCTTTCGTCCATGCATTGCAGCGCCTGCTGCCTGAGTTGCGCCTGGAAGACGTCCATCGCTCCGGCTCGGGTGTTCGCGCCCAGGCATTGGAACCTAATGGCAACCTGGCCGACGATTTCCGCATTGTCGAAGCCGAACACATGGTCCATGTACTCAACGCCCCCTCGCCCGCTGCAACCGCTTCGATCAGTATCGGTCGCTCCATCGCCGACATGGCGGTGAAAAATTTCGAGCTGGTTCGGGTCTAAAT
>JAAZNB010000483.1 GCA_012798515.1 Chloroflexota bacterium | reverse complement strand
GGGCATGCTATAATTGCAGCGCCACCGGATTGGGGCAGGCGCGCAAACCGCAGGACGCGAGGAGGAAGACCCATGTTGATCAAAGTCGGATTGGAAAACGGCATCGAAGGCCGTTCCCTGGCCTGGGCCATCGATTTTCCCGGTTGTTTTGCTTACGGCAGTGACGGGCCAGAGGCTTTGATGAGCATTCCCCGGGCGCTGCTGGCCTACCACGCCTGGCTTGACCGGCACACCCCCGACTCGTGGTTGAAGGACCTGGGGGATTTCGACGTGCGCCTGGTCGACGTGTGGCAGGTGTATTACCTGGACGAGCAGTACGAGCCGGCCGAACAGGGCCGGGAGATCAACGCCTGGTTCCAGTCCGATTGGATGCCGCTCTCCCGCCTGGAGGTGCAGCGCGGCGCCGCCATGTTACAGTGGTCCCGCCAGGACCTGCTCGATACGGCTCAACCCCTCGGCGATGCCCGCCTGGACCAACCCATCAGCGGAGAAAAACGCACCCTGCGCGGCATCCTGACCCACGTCGCCAACGCCGAATGGTGGTACCTGGACCAGTTCAAGCTGGCCGGCATGGCATACACCTCCCTGCCCAAGGATGACGTCTTCGCACGGCTCCGGATCGTACGCCAGCAGACGCAGGCGGTGTTGGCCGAGATGCCCGGCCGCGAACAGGTCACCGGCGTGGGCGGCGAGCTGTGGAGCCCGCGCAAGCTGCTGCGCCGCCTGCTGTGGCACGAGCAGGACCACATCGAGCACATCCGCAAGCTGCTCGTCTCCGGCGCCGTCTAGAGCCTGTTATCAACATTGAGCCGGGCAGGGGAGACTCCTGGCATGGATCGAAAAGCCTACCCGAGCGCCATCAGTGAGGATGAATGGGCCCGTGTGGCCCCCGACTTGACCCGGATGACTGAAGATACGCCTTAACGAGACCATCGCCTGCGCGCAGTCTTCAACAGACTGCCGCACCGGGGTGGCCTGCCTCCGCCACGAAAAGGCGTGCATTGCCAGATCGCTCTAGCCAACCTACGCCGGGCCGATCTCCCACAGGCCGCAGAGCGCAGTGTCGGGATGGAATTCACCCACCCCAATTAGCAGGTCGGGCTTCCATATCATGCCCCGATAGGGGTACGCCCGACCGAACATTTCTGGCAATGGACGCCGGCTTACCGCGCCGCCTCAGGCATACCCCCAGAGATCCGCCCACGAACGTGAAAGTTGGCTTTCGCTTCCGGCGCGGGCCGCCCGGGGTGCCGGGGCGGCCTTCCCCAGGCCGCAGAGCGCAGTGTCGGGCGCCAATTTTAATAGCAGGTCGGGCTTCCATATCATGCCCCGATAGGGGTACGCCCGACCGAACACTTCTGGCCAGGAATGCCGGCTGACCCGCACCACCTCTGCCATACCCCCAA
Source organism: Chloroflexota bacterium (assembly GCA_012798515.1). Taxonomy (GTDB): domain Bacteria; phylum Chloroflexota; class Anaerolineae; order Anaerolineales; family Anaerolineaceae; genus JAAZNB01. Next base: position 14,698 of record JAAZNB010000483.1, on the reverse strand, counting down.
TGATCCGCCCACGAGCGTGAAAGTTGGCTTTCGCTTCCGGCGCGGGCCGCCCGGGGCGCCGGGGCCGCCTGCCTCCGCCACGGAAAGGCGTGCTTTGCCAGATCGCTCTAGCCAACCTACGCCGGGCCGGTCTCCCCCAGGCCGCAGAGCGCAGTGTCGGGATGGAATTCACCCACCCCAATTAGCAGGGCGGGCTTCCACGCCCGACCGAACACTTCTGGCCAGGAATGCCGGCTGACCCGCACCACCTCTGCCATACCCCGATGATCCGCCCGAGAGCGTGAAAGTTGGCTTTCGCTTCCGGCGCGGACCGCCCGGGGCGCCGGGGCCGCCTGCCTCCGACACGGAAAGGCGTGCTTTGCCAGATCGCTCTAGCCAACCTACGCCGGGGCGGCCTTCCCCGGGCAGGAACCAAAATCAGACAACACGAGTATACTTAACCCGATTCCTTTATTCTCCTTACCGGCAAGAACAACCAGGGAGTGCTTATGGCAACCCTTCCCTTTTGGTCGCTCCCCCCAGATGAACTGCTGCAAAAACTGAATACCTCGGCAGATGGGCTGACCCAGGCGGCGGCGCGCCAGGCCCTGGAACGGGCCGGTCCCAACCGCATCCAATCCAAGGCGCAGGTGACCCCGCTGGGGTTATTCTCCAACCAGTTCAAAAGCCCCATCATCCTCATCCTCATCGGCGCCACCCTCCTCTCCGCCTTCCTGCGGGATTGGGTCGACGCGGTGATCATCCTGGCCATCGTCCTGGGCAGCGCCCTGTTGAGCTTCTCCCAGGAATATCACGCCAACCAGGCGGCCGACCGGTTGCGCGCCCAGGTCTCGCTCAAGACCCAGGCGCTGCGCGACGGCCGGCCGGCCACCGTTCCCACCGCAGAGATCGTCCCGGGCGACGTGGTGCTGCTTTCCGCCGGCAGCCTGGTCCCGGGTGACGGCGTGGTGCTCAACGCCCGGGACTTCTTCGTTAACCAGGCCGTGTTGACCGGCGAGACCTTCCCCGTCGAGAAAAAGCCGGGGCAGGCCCCGGAGCAGGCCGGCCTGACCGAACGCCTGAATGTGGTCTATATGGGCACCAGCGTGCGCAGCGGCAGCGCCCGGGTGCTGGTGGTCGAGACCGGCCCGCGCACCGCCTTCGGGCAGATCGCCGGCCGCCTGACCCTGCGCCAGCCGGAGACCGAGTTCGAGCGCGGCATCAAGCGCCTGGGCTACCTGCTGACCGAGTTCATGTTCGTGCTGGTGCTGGGCATCTTTGCCTTCAACGTCTTCTTCCACAAGCCGGTGCTCGATTCGCTCCTGTTCTCGATTGCCCTGGCCGTGGGCCTGACGCCCCAGCTGCTGCCCGCCATCATCAACATCAACCTGTCCAAAGGCTCGCAGGCCATGGCCGAACGCGGGGTCATCGTCCGGCGGCTGGAATCGATCGAGAACTTCGGCAGCATGGACGTGCTGTGTACCGACAAAACCGGCACCATCACCCAGGGCGTCGTCCAGCTGGACGGGGCCCTGGACATAGACGGCCAACCCTCGGCGCAGGTACAGCGGTACGCGTTCCTCAACGCCAGCCTGCAAACCGGCCTGGCCAACCCACTGGATGAGGCCATCGTGCGCCAGGGCGCCGCCGGCGCGAGCGAATTTACCAAGGTCGATGAGATCCCCTACGACTTTATCCGCAAACGGTTGAGCGTGGTAGTGCATCGGGAAGACGGCGGCGCCCAGATGGTGACCAAAGGCGCATTGGAAAACGTGCTGGCGGTATGCACCCGGATACAGACCCCCCAGGGCGAGGTCGACTTCGACCCGGAGCGCCAGGCCCGGGTTCACCAGCAATACGAAGCCTGGAGCGCCCAGGGTTATCGCGTCCTGGGGCTGGCGACCAGGCCGGTAGACTTGCATACCCACGCCTATGCCGTCCAGGATGAAGCCGGTATGACCTTTGCCGGGTTCCTGCTTTTCCTCGACCCGCCCAAAGAAGGCGTCCAGGACACCATCGCCGCCCTGGAGAAACTGGGCGTAACGCTCAAGATCATCACCGGCGACAACCGCCTGGCGGCCCGCCACACCGGGCAGACCATTGGCCTGGGGGACACGCCGGTGCTCAGCGGGAGCGACTTGAACACCCTCAGCGACGAAGCCCTGTGGCATGCCGTAGAACGGACCACCATCTTCGCCGAGGTGGACCCCAACCAGAAAGAACGCATCATCCTGGCGCTCAAGAAACGCCAGCACGTGGTGGGCTACATGGGCGACGGCATCAACGACGCCCCTTCGCTGCACAGCGCCGACGTGGGCATCTCGGTAGACAACGCCGTCGACGTGGCCAAGGACGCCGCCGACCTGGTACTGCTCAAGCAAGACCTGGACGTGCTGCGCGAGGGCATCATCCAGGGGCGCAAGACGTTCGCCAACACCCTGAAATACGTCTTCATGGCCACCAGCGCCAATTTTGGCAACATGTTCAGCGTGGCCGGCGCCTCGCTGTTCTTGCCCTACCTGCCCATGCTGCCCAAACAGATCCTGTTGATCAATTTCCTCACCGACCTGCCGGAGATGACCATTGCCAACGACAACGTGGACCAGGCCCTCATCGAGCGCCCCCACCGCTGGGACATCAGTTTCATCCGGCGCTTTATGCTGGTGTTCGGCACGTTGAGCTCGTTCTTCGATTTTGCTACCTTTGGTATGCTGCTGTGGCTGATGAAAGCCGGCGAAGTCACCTTCCACACCGGCTGGTTCGTCGAATCGGTGCTCTCGGCCGGGGCGGTGGTCTTTGCCGTGCGCACCCGCCTGCCTTTCCTGCGCAGCCGCCCGGGCCGCTCCATGCTGGAGATGACCCTGCTGGTGGCCGCCGTCACCCTGGCCCTGCCCTACACACCGCTGGCCGGCCTGCTGGGGCTTACCCCCCTGCCGCCCCTTTACCTGCTGCTCCTGCTGGTCATCATCGCTGTGTACCTGGTGTCAGCGGAATTTGCCAAGCGCTGGTTCTACCGGCACCTGGGAGGGCGGTTCTAAGCCCCCTCCTGCCCGGTCCATAAAAGCCGCCTCGGGATAATAATTTTTGGCGTTGTTGGGGGCGGTTTCACCGCGACAAATAATACACCAGGGGCCTTTTTCGAATACCCGATAAAAAAACATCCTGGCGGCTAAACCAGGATGTTTTCGAAAGATATAAGTAGTACGTTAAATCGCCCGGGAACAGGCCTTGCTTCTGCCGGTTAGATAGGTAACTGTGAACGAGAACACGTCAGGGTCTATGGGCATCTTTACCGTTCGGACTGTAAACCCGAGAGGGCCATTGCACCAAAAAGGATCCCAACAACTGCCAATACGAGATAAATAATTACCGCCATTGTATACCTCCCTATCTTGCCATTCCACCTGAATGACTCTTTACCGCACCCGACGATGCGGGACGACGTTGATGATTTGATATAACCCCATTCGATCCAAAACGCTTCCCCCAAAAGAAAATCTGTTATCATTCTTTGAATGCGAACGGGGCTCCGTTTTACCTTATCCCGGCCGGGAGAACCGGGATGAAGGTCAGGCGGGTCGTCCGTTTGTTTTTATTATCGACCCTTACTTCTATTTATTAATACGTGAAAAAACCCGAAAAGTTCCAGATTCACAAGGAATTCTAATGAATTATTTAATCTCTATCAGAAAATATTGCCATCGCGCCGTCCGCAGGCGCTTCCCCTGAATTCTTATACATTTCTGACAGTCTAATCATTGTAAATAAGGTAAACATTGGTATAATCAGTTTGTGAGATTCATCACAAATTCATCACGAATGCATCGAACGAAAGCAGGTACTTATGGATCTACCCAGTGAAAACACCCAAAAACTTCCCCACGTGGTGGTGGTAGGCGCCGGTTTCGGCGGCCTGCGCGCCGCGCGTGCCCTGGCCAAGGCCCCGGTACACGTAACCATCGTGGATAAGAACAATTACCATCTCTTCCAGCCCTTCCTGTACCTGGTCGCCACTGCCGGGCTTTCGGCTACCGATATTGCTCACCCGGTACGCAAGATCTTGCAAGGCCAGCAGAATGCCAGCTTCACCCTGGCCGAAGTGCAAGAAGTCGATTTCGAAAACAAGCGCCTGCACACCCCCAACGGCGAAGTCCCCTATGATTACCTCGTCCTGGCGGTAGGCGGAACCACCAACTACTTCGGCAACCAGTCCGTCGCTCAGAACGGCTTTGGGCTGAAAGACCTGGACGAAGCTACCGCCATCCGCAACCACATTCTCAAAATGTTCGAGCTGGCCAATCAGGAAACCGATCCTGAAGTGCGCCGCGCCATGCTCACCTTCGTCATCGTCGGTGGTGGTCCCACGGGCGTGGAATGCGCCGGCGCCATATCCGAGCTGAACCGCCTGGTCCTGACCAAGGATTACCGCCATCTGGACTTCAACGACGTGCGCGTGATCCTGTTGGAGGCGGCCGATCGCCTGCTGGCGCACCTGCCGGCCGGGTTGAGCGAGAACACGGCCGCAGTGCTGCAGCAGAAGCACGTCGAAGTGCAGTTCGGCGCCACCGTCCAGGGCTACGACGGGAAACAGGTTACCTTCCAGGACGGCAAAACCCTACCCGCCTGCACCCTGATCTGGGCCGCCGGGGTCAACGCCAATCCCCTGGTAAGCACGCTGGGCGCAGACCTGGGCCGCCAGCGCCGGGTAAAAGTGCTGCCCACTTTGCAGCTCCCCAACCATCCGGAAGTATTCGTCATTGGCGACGCCGCCTACCTGGAAGATGGCCAGGGACATCCCCTGCCCATGGTAGCGCCCGTGGCCATGCAGCAGGCCGAGACCGCCGCCGGCAATATCCGCCGCATATTGCGGGGCGAGGCCCTGAACAGCTTCGTTTACAAAGACCCGGGCAGCCTGGCTACCATCGGCCGCAACCAGGCCGTGGCCAGTATCTCCGGCATCCAGTTCAAAGGTTTCCTGGCCTGGGCGGTATGGCTGGTGGTGCACATCATGCAGCTGATCGGCTTCCGCAACCGTCTGGTGGTCTTGATCAATTGGGCCTGGGACTACATCTTCTACGACCGCTTCAACCGCTTGATCACCCCGGAGTAGCCGCCCATGAAGCCCAAGCCAGCGGTGCAGCCGCGGCCCGCCGGGTTTGCCGGCCGCACCGCTCCCTGGCGGCCGGGTGAGAGTATGTCATTCGACCTTTTTTCACCTGAATTCTGTCCCGTTTTGCGCCCGGCGCCCTCCTCAAAGAGCGCAGAAAGCATATAATTTTGGTACGAATTAGCGAATCCGCTGTAAGCATTTTTTGATGGAGCAGGTATGCCTTCTCAAACAGACGTTCTCAACGCATTGAACCGGGTGATGGACCCAGAGCTCAACCGCAGCCTGGTGGACCTGAACATGGTACGCGATCTGGCTATCGACCCGCACGGGAAGGTATCCTTCACCCTGGCGCTGACCGTGCCGACCTGCCCCATGCGCAACCGCATGGCCGAAGATGCCCGCCAGGCGCTGCTGTGCCTCCCCGGCGTGAGCGGGGTAGATATTCAGTTCACGGCCATGAGCGAGGACGAACGGCGGAGCGTATTGGGGAGCAACGGGCGCCCGTCCCCGGCGCCTTTACCGGCCCTGACCCAGCTCAACCAGGTGAAGTCGGTCCTGGCAGTGATGAGCGGCAAAGGTGGAGTGGGCAAATCTTCGGTGACCGCACTGCTGGCCGCCTCCCTGGCCCGCCAGGGGAAGAAGGTAGGCATCCTGGACGCCGACATCACCGGCCCCAGCATTCCCAAGCTGTTCGGCCTGCCGGCCGGCGGCCTGCGCGGCGACGAGCAAGGTATGCTGCCCGCGCCGAGCCGGGGCGGCATCAAGGTCGTGTCGGCCAATCTGTTGCTAAAAGAGGACGACGCGCCCATCGTGTGGCGCGGCCCCATGATCGCAAGCACCATCCAACAGTTCTGGGCTAACGCCCTATGGGGCAGGCTGGACTGCCTGCTGGTGGACCTGCCCCCCGGCACCTCCGATGCGGCCCTGGCCGTGACCCAACACCTGCCCCTCAACGGGGTGGTCCTGGTGACTTCTCCCCAGGAGCTGGCCAGCCTGGTGGTGCGCAAGGCCGTACACATGCTGCGCAACCTGAACGTGCCCATCCTGGCCGTGGTGGAGAACATGAGTTACTTCTGCTGTCCTCAGTGTGACACGCAGCACGAGATCTTCGGCCCCAGCCACGCGGCGGAGATTGCCGCCGCCGCCGGTACGCCGGACGTGGTGCGCCTGCCGGTCGATCCGCAGATCGCCGCGCTCTCCGACGCCGGGCAGGTCGAAGAGGTGCGCCTGGCCGAAATCGACGCCCTGGCCACCCGCCTGGCCGCCCTGCAAACCACCCCGGCGTAGCCGCCGCCCTCCAGACTACTGCCAGGAATGCACGCCCGCCTTTACGCCGGTTAAGGGCCCGTTCCATACCCCCACGGGGCGGGGCAGTCCCCCGCCGGCGCTTCCCGGCCAGTCTTCCCGCCCGGGAATTCGCCGGACATTGGTAGCGCACAGTTCCCGAATTTATGTTTTAATTAAACAAATGAATCCCGAAAACGACTTTAGCGAAGCCGTCGAAGATTACCTCAAAGCCATTTTTGACCTGGAACAGGGCGGCAAGAACATCACCACCAACCAGATTGCGGCGCAACTTGCGGTAAAGCCGGCCTCCGTGACCAGCATGTTAAAAAAGCTGGCCGCCTTCGACCCGCCGCTGGTGGATTATCACAAACACCGCGGCGTGCGCCTGACCGAAGCCGGCAAGAAGGCTGCCCTGCGCACAGTGCGACAGCACCGCCTGATCGAGCAGTTCCTCGTCCAGGTCATGGGGTATTCGTGGGACGAGGTCCACGAGGAAGCCGACCACATGGAACACGCCATCTCGCCCAAATTCGAAGAGCGCATGGCCACAATCCTCGGCGAACCCTCTTACGACCCGCACGGAGACCCCATCCCCGGGCCCGACCTGAGCCTGCCCAGCAACATTACCATCCCGCTCGCCCAACTGCCGGCCGGCCAGACGGCCACCGTGCGCCGTGTCTTGAGCAGCGATTCGGCCCTGCTGCGCTACCTGGGTACCCTGGGGATCCATCCTGACGCCCGCCTCACCCTGCTGGCGCAGGTGCCCTACGACCACACCCTGCGTGTGCGCGTGGCCGGGCAAGATCAGGAACAGGTGCTGGGCGCCGAGCTGGGAGCCCGAATCCTGGTGGAAAGCCCGGCCGCCTGAGCCAGCCGGTTGCGCCTTTTCAGGATTTGAATGCTTGACATGCCCGCCAGAGCTGACCTATACTCAGATGAGGTTTCACGCTGCTCTCCGGGCAGCTCGTTTCGCGGGCCGATGGGATCATGGGGATAACATAAAACGGCCCTACTGCGTCACTGGAGGTAATTCAATGAATAACAGAAGACATGCGCTTCATTGTGTCCTTCCACCGTACGTTCTGAAACAAATTGCCATCAACGGCTCTCCAACCCAGCGCGACATCGCCTTTCGAACGTTACAGGTTACTGCTCAGATGCGCGGCGAACGCCAGGCGCTGACCGAAGTCCACGAGCTGCTGCCGACCGTCCAGGTCTCCGGCAAGCAGCGCCTGATCTACGACGCCAAGAACGGCTCGACCCTGCCCGGGCAGATTGTGCGCGGCGAAAGTGATCCGCCCACCGGCGACCCGGCCGTAGACGAAGCCTTCGTAGGCACCGGCGCCACCTACGACCTGTTTTGGGAAGTCTACGAGCGCAACTCGATCGACGCCAACGGCCTGCGCCTGGATTCCACCGTGCATTACCTGCAAGGCTACGACAACGCCTTCTGGAACGGCCAACAGATGGTGTTCGGCGACGGCGACGAGGACCTGCCCGAAGACGAGCGCCTGTTCAACCGCTTCACCATCGCCATAGACGTTATCGGGCACGAGCTTACCCACGGCGTGACCTCCTACGAAGCCAACCTGAACTACTGGTACCAGTCCGGTGCGTTGAACGAATCCATTTCAGACGTTTTCGGCTCGCTGACCAAGCAGCGTTTCCTCAGCCAGGGCGCTGCGGAGGCGGATTGGATCATCGGTGAAGGCCTGCTGACTGCCAACGTAAACGGGGTCGGTATCCGCTCGATGAAAGAGCCCGGCACGGCCTACGACGACCCGGTGCTGGGCAAAGACCCGCAGCCGGCCCATATGGACGGCTACGTCAACACCATCGAAGACAACGGCGGGGTGCACATCAATTCGGGCATCCCCAACCGCGCCTTCTACCTGGCTGCCATGGAGATCGGCGGCAACGCCTGGGAAAAAGCCGGGCAGATCTGGTACGTGACCCTCAAAGACAAGCTCACTGCCCAATCCAACTTCCAGAACGCAGCCGACCTCACTTACCAGGCTGCCGGCGAGCTCTACGGTGAAAACAGCCTGGAACAACAGGCCGTGCGCACCGGCTGGTCGGGGGTGGGCATCCAGGTCAACCAAGGCGGAGATTCCAACGGCGACGGCGATGGCCAGGACAACCCCGGCTGTCTGCCCACCCTGCTGCGCCTGCTCCAGCCCCGCAGCGCCAAGCCCCAGTAAACACCGGATAACGGTTCAGGAAGGTTGTTATGCGAATCGAATTTTCTCGCAGCGGCGGGTTTGTCGGTCGGACGATCCGAACAGTGATCGATACCAACCATTTGCCGGAGGAAGAGTCCAGGACAGTGCGTGAAGAGTTATCCTCGGTGGATTTCTTCCAACTGCCAGACAGAATCACCTCCAACCAATCCGGGGCCGACCAGTTCGTCTACCAGATCACCGTGGACGACGGCGAGCGAGAGCACACTGTCCTCATCAGCGACGCCGCCGCGCCAGAAGCCCTCCAGCCCTTGTTACGCCGGCTGACGGTCCTGGCGCGTTCGCGGCCCTCTACACAGCGGCGGCAGGACGACTGAGCCGATCCTGGCCTCGCCGGGCAATCCCAGGCAGGGGGATCCCCCCCGTGCGCGCGGTTGGCTGCGCACCGGAAGGTTTTTTGTTTGTTTTTCTACACAATTCACCCCCCCAATCCATTCCGGAATCCGATTTTTGGACTAAAATTCTAGCCATACGCTGTGGACGAGACGCCACGCCGTACACGCCAACCACCATGATCGCCAACCGACTGATCGACGCCATTTTGCAGCAGTACCGCATGCCCTGGAACGGAACCCACGGAATCAGTCATTGGGCGCGTATGTACGAGACGGGTGAGCGGCTGGCCCCGCTCACCGGGGCCAACCCGGAAGTGGTGCGGCTGTTTGCCCTCTTACACGACAGCCAGCGGGTCAACGAGGCCGTGGACGATGACCACGGGCTGCGCGCTGCCAGGTACGCCCGCAGCCTGCGCGGCGACCTGATCCACCTGGATGACGCCGCCTTCGAGCTCCTCTACCAGGCCTGCGCCGGTCATACCAACGGGACCACCCAGGCTGACGTGACCATCCAGACCTGCTGGGACTGCGACCGCCTGGACCTGGGCCGGGCAGGGATCACCCCCCAACCCAACTTGTTGTGCACGGCCGTGGCGCGCCAGCCCGAGATCCTGCAATGGGCCCTGGAGCGTGGCCGGCAAAGATACGTACCCGAATTTGTGTATACCACCTGGGGGATTGAGCGAGGTTTGCTCTAAGCTCCGCCGCTTCGAAAAGGATTTATCCATGTACATCGACCACGTCGCTATCTGGACCAAAGACCTGGAACGGCTGAAGGATTTCTACAGCGCCTATTTTGGCGCCAGTGTGGGGCCCAAATATCACAACCCGGCCAAGAATTTCGAATCCTACTTCTTGGAGTTCCCTTCCGGTTCACGCATCGAGCTGATGCAGCGCCCCGAGATCCCGGACACCCGCAATGATCCGGTAGAACAATTCACCGGCTACATCCACGTCGCCTTTGCCGTCGAGGGGGAAGCGGCAGTGGATGCACTGACCGAAACCCTGCGCCGTGCCGGTTACCCCATCACCGGCGAGCCGCGCCGTACCGGCGACGGGTATTATGAAAGCCACCTGCTCGACCCGGATGGTAACCGGGTAGAGCTGGTCGCCAGCCGTAAACAGCAATGATGAGCTCCACACCGCCCGCAGGCCACCTGGGGCGGGAAATCTGTATGCAGGAGTATTGATATGCGCTTCTACTTCCATCGGGCTGTATCCATCTTTGCCCTGGCCGTGCTCTTGTTCCAAACCGCGTGCAGCACAGCCACACCGCCGGCCTCGACCGCAACTTCTGTGCCCCAGGAGGCGCCCACTGCGACCGCTTCTCCTCTGCCACCGACAGAGGAGCTCCCCAGCGCCACGGCCACCGCTCTGCCCAGCGCCACGCCGGCGCCCACGGCGACCGAGGTTGGCCCGCTGGCCCTGGCCCAGGACGGTTTTGCCGACTGGTGCTACCCCCAGGGTCCCATCAGCGCTTCTGACCCGTGGGTCATGGCCACCGAAGGCGTGCCGGCCAGGGACGTTTACGGGGTGACGTCGTTGATCACGCCGGCCACCTCTTGTACCTTCGTCTTCACCTTCAACCAGGCCATGCCGGAAGGCACCACCCTGGAAGTGTACGATAACAACCCCGCCCCCTGGATCAACGTTCCCCTGACCCCGGCCGGGGAAGATGAAGCGGTCGGGTATACGACTTTGCTCAACCCCTACATCATCGACCCGCCTTTCTGGCAGATCTCTTACCAGTTCATCCTGCGTGATCCCCAGGGCAACCAGGTGTGGCAAAACCAGGTCACTTTCGACCGCGGTTATCGCCCCGAGCTGTGCTGGGATGGCACCCTGCCCGACCCGCTGACCATGCGCTGCTGGTGGGAAAAAGAACTTCACCCCTGGGACCCGGAGTACCGCACCCCGCGTCCGGAGGGATAAGCATCCCACCTGTACCTCTGAACTGGGAGAGGCCACATTGCAGATTCATCGGGGAAGGCGCCATCCTTTAACCACCCAACTCACTGCGTGCAGGATATGTTGTTCTATATTTTGAGGTGACAGATGTCTTTCAAAATTCGACAGGGTATCTCGTCCGTCATGCTTGTGATTGTTCTGCTGGGCGCGCTGGCGGCCTGCAGCACGGCGCAAACCCCGGAACCGACTGCCGCAGCCACCCAGGCGCCCAGCGCCGCGCCGGCCACGGCCACCATGCTCCCGCCCACGGCCACGCTGGAGCCCAGCCCCACCCCCGTGCCGCCCACGGCCACCCTACCGCCGACCTCCACGCCGGTCCCGGAGCAGTTTACCGCCTGGTGTGTCCCGGCCGACACCGGGATTCCCCCCGCGGCGAGTGACCAGCCATGGGTCATGCCCACGGAGGGCATGCGCACCGTGGAAGTCGTAGACGGCGCCAACCAGCTGGTAACCCACAACGTGAGCTGCACATTCGTCTACACCTTTGCCCAGGCACTCCCCGCCGGGTCGATGCTCAAGGTCGAGGACGACTTCAACAACACCTGGCTGGAGAGCGAATTGACCCCGGCCGGCGACAACGCCAACACGGTGTACGCCGTGCTCAATCATAGCTACATCGTGGACCCGCCGCTGTGGACCATCACCTACCGCTTTGTGGTCACCGCACCCGACGGCAGCGAGAAACGCAGCGACAGCATCGTCTTCGACAAAGGCTGGCGCCCCGAGGCATGCTGGAACGGCGCCCTGCCCAACCCGGTCACCCTCAAGTGCATCAAATGGGAAGACCTGCATCCCTGGGACATTGGCTACAAGACGGTGTTCCCCACCCCGGATGATCACGACGAGTAATCGCCTGCGTCTCATTGTAAAGCTCATTCATCCAGCCGCCTGGCCACGCCGGGCGGCTGGCTTATTTTCTGCCCGCCGGAAGCGCCGGGCAGGGGTAATCCCTGACATTCCAGACACGCAGGCGCAAATACTCCCCCACACCATGGCCTCACACCGCCACATATACGTGTTTTTGTCCGGCCCAAACAGCACATCTACGGGGCATTCCTTTAAAAGGGTGATTTCCAGACATTTTCTGGCAAGTTATTGACTTTTTAGAATGTATGTTCTATAATAACTGCATTCTAACCTTTTGGTTCAACTCCGTCGTACGACGGAAAGGAGTGTCCCATGAACCTCTCAGAGTCCCGCTCATCCAGCCCCATCAAAGCCCTGGGAAATCTGCGCGCACAACCCGGTATGATCTTCGCCATCATTATCATCTCGGCGCTGTTGGCCTTCGAAGTATTCAATTACAGCACGACCGACTATGCGCTGCGCGACCTGCTGGGAGACCTGCGTTTTGCCGGCATTCGATGGGCCACCATCCTGTCGATTGCCTTCTGTGGCATCGACTTTGCCGGTATTGCCCGTCTCTTTACCCCAGAACAGGGGCTCGACGAACCCAAAGAAGTCTGGTATCTGTTTGGCGCCTGGCTGCTGGCCGCCACTATGAACGCCATCCTGACCTGGTGGGGCGTCTCCATGGCCGTGGTAAGCCACACCGTGCAAAGCACGGCGGTTATCGACACCGGCACCCTGACCAAGATCGTCCCCGTCTTCGTGTCCTTGATGGTGTGGGTCATCCGCATCCTCATCATCGGATCGCTATCCCTGGCCGGCGAACGCCTGCTGTGGGGCGACGTCCAGCGCCCACAGCGCAGCAGCTACAACCACAATCGCAACCACACCAACGCCACCACTTCTTCACTCCCCCTGGGTTCCACCATTGCTCCCCGGCCCATGCCCAACCGCTCGGCCGCCCCGCACGAAGCCAGCCAGGCCCGCAGTGAACCCCGCCCTGAGCCCACCTATCACAGTGTAGCCATGCCCCGCCCCGCGCCACGTTCCACTTCGGCCAGCGACTCGAACGCATCTCGCCGCCTGTAAAACGGCCCCCGGGCGGACTCTTCTCCTCCTCCACCTGATCATCACGATCCTCAATTTCCAAGATCCCCCTTCCATAAGCCTGGAAGGGGAATCTTGTTTCCAACTTCTTTACGGTTTCTTCTCCAGGGCCGGTGGCCCTGCTAAAGGCCCGGTCTTTTGCGGCTCTAACACCGGCAGCCAGACGCAAAACGTGGTGCCTTTGCCCAACTGCGAGGTCACCTCGATGGTACCCCCGTGAGCACGCACGATCCAGTGTGCGATGGAAAGCCCCAGGCCAAAGCCACTGCCCTGGCTGCGACGGCGAGATTTCTCACCCCGGTAGAAGCGCTCGAAGATGTGCGGCAGGTCCTCGGGGGCGATCCCCGGCCCGGTATCGCTGACGATGATCTGGGCCTGGCTACCCACCCGGCGCAGTGAGAGGGTCACCTGGCCGCCGCTGGGCGTGTACTGTACGGCGTTGCTGGCCAGGTTCAACAGCACCTGTTTCAAGCGGTCGCGGTCGCCCAGGGTCTGGATCTGGTCGATTTCGGTCACGCGCAGCGAGAGCCGGCCGCTGTCTAACATGCGCACCTGCTGGAACACCTCCAACAGCACCGTGTCCAGCTCCACCGGGCTCTTGTCCAGCGGCACGCGTCCCGACTCGGCCTGGGCCAGCAGCAGCAGGTCACCTACCAGCCGCGTCAGGCGGTCGACTTCCTTCTCGATGCCGCTCAACGATTCTTCGTCTGCCTCGCCCAGGCGGCGCATCAGGCCCACGTTACCCTTGATCACCGTCAGGGGCGTGCGCAGCTCGTGGCTCACGTCGGCCATAAAGCGCCGTTGGGTATTGAACAGGCGCTCCAGGCGTTCCAGGGTCTGGTTGAAAGCCCGCACCAGCTGGCCCACCTCGTCGTCCGCCGGCCCGGTTTGGGGGATGCGCCGTTGCAGGTCGTCGGCACGCGTGATCTGCGTGGCCACCTGGGTCATGGTCGCCAGGGGCGACAGGGCCCGCCCGGTGACCAGCCAGGCCGCCAGGCCGGAGACGAACATGGCCAGGATGGCGATGAGGATCAGTACCGAGGCCAACGTGCGCTGGGTCAGGTTGACAATGGTCTGGTTGATGGCCACCTGCAGGATACCAACCGGACCCCGGCTGGTCTTGAGCGGGATGCTCAACACGCGCAGGTTGACCCCGTTGACCTGGCTGGTGTGAAAAATGGGCCGGCCGGCCCAGCGCCCCACGTCATCCAGCGCCATTTGCAGGCCTACCGGATAGGCATACAACAGCTCGCGCTGGTTGCCCCACACCTGGAAGATGATATTTTCGGTCGGCTCGAAATCGATGAAGGACCCCGGATCAAACTGGTTGGAAGAATTGACCCGGATACGGCCGATGAGCTCCGTTGCCGTCTGGGTCAACCCGTCGTCCACCTGGTCCAACAACACCACCGAGACCAGGCCGTACACCAGGGAGCCAAAAATGAGCAGCACACCGCCCAGCAAGGAGGTGTACAGCCAGGTGAGCCGTAGCCGCAGCGACATTAAGGGTTCTCACGCAAAACGTAACCCACTCCGCGCACCGTATGGATCAGGCGAGTTTCCCCCTCGTTTTCCAGTTTCTGACGCAGATAGCGGATGTAGACGTCTAACACATTACTTTCCCCACCGAAATCGTACCCCCACACCCGGTCGAAGATCATCTCGCGGGTCAACACCTGGCGGGGATGGCGCATAAACAGCTCCAGCAGGTCATATTCCTTGGCGGTCAGCGAAATGGAGCGGTTCTTGCGCATGGCCTGCCGCGTGGATGTATCCAGGCTCAGGTCAACGAAGGTCAGCACCGAGGCCCGTTCTTGCTGGGT
>JAAZNB010000482.1 GCA_012798515.1 Chloroflexota bacterium | reverse complement strand
TATTCAAAAGGAGTTCAAGATGGGCCCGGAAGAAGTTGTGCGCAAGTGTATTCAGGCTTTTGAGTCTGGCCAGTATGAGCAGGCCGGTCGTTATTTAGCGGAGGATATGGTCCTGGACGGACCGGCGCCGGAGCCGGTCGGCAAAGACGCTTTCCTGGCCTTACAAGCCAACCTGTATAAAGGTATCCCCGACTGGAGTTTCAACCTACACGACGTACGCACTCAAGGTGACATGGTCTCGGCGCGCGTGCAAATTACCGGCACCAATACCCAGCCCATCCCGCCTTTGATGCCGGGTATGCAGCCAATCCCCGTGACGGGCAAGCGAGTTTCTCTGCCTGAAGAAGGCATTCGTTTCACCGTTCGAGAGGATAAGATTGTGCGCATCGAAACGGATAACACCCCCGGTGGTGGCGTGGCCGGGCTTTTAGGGCAGCTGGGAACAAAAATCCAGTAATCAGGCCCGGGTCTCCCCTAATTGAATGGCGATCAGGACCTTCTGCGCAGCAAAGCGCAGCAGGTCCTGGCGCCGGTAGAACAGCGGCAGGCCTTCCAGACGCAACAACAAACCGATCATCAAGGGGCGGCGGCGAAGACGCAAGGAAAAGAAGTCGGCGATCTGTTCCGGATCTTGGATGGGGTTCGCCATACCCGGGTGAACCTGGCCACGTATCCGTACCTGTACGCGCGGGTCGGCCAGGATATTGCGATACCAGTCAGCCGCACTCCCGCGCGCTGAGGACACGTAGATAAAGCCACCGGCTTCTTCAAATTGCAGCGGTGTCTGGCGGGGCAGCCCCGACTTACGCCCGGTGGTGGTGAGTAGCAATACCATGTTACGCGGGCCGGCCCCGCGCTCGAGCAGGGCACAAACGCGCCGGTTCCAGGCGGACATCCACGTCCACACCGGATTACGAGAGGGGATAGGGGTGGTCTGCATGCTTTACTCCCGAAGGATCATTCCGTCCAGGAAGAGGCTTACAAAGAAAGCCGTAATTTCTTCTTCCAGATGTGGGGCGATTGCTTCCCCCTGGAGAAGGTTGTTGAGGGCATAGGCAAAAAACATGCCCAGAAAGGCCTGGGCGGCCAGCTCAGGGTCGGTTTTGCGCAGCCGGCCGCTGTCCATCTGGGCGCGCAGGTATCCGGCCAGGTTATGGCGCAGCTGGCGCGGGATGCCGCGGCTCAACTGGCGCATCTCCGGGAACTGGCCCGCCTCGTGCAGGCTGAGCAGGATGACCTCCCGGCGCTCCAGAATGGCGCGATAGAAGCTGGCGCCGATTTGCAGCAGGTCCTGGTGGGGATCCCCGCTCACGGCGGACAACGAAGATTGCAGGGTGGCAAGCGGAGAATACTGTTCCAGCACAGCCTGGAAGAGATTTTCTTTGGTCTCGAAGTGACGAAAGAGGGTCAGCTCGCTGACCCCGGCTGCGCCGGCGATGGCGCGGGTAGTGGCGCCGTTGTAGCCCCGGGCGCCGAACTCCTGAGAGGCGGCGCGTAAGATCCGGGCGCGGGTTGCGCTCACGCGAGGGGAAAATGGTTTTTGAGGCGTTTGCATGGCATATAATACGAAACCCAAAATATAAGTAAGTACTTACTAATAATACAGGTTTGTTACGGCTGTGTCAAGAGGCATTTTCTGCTGCTTCAGGATCAACGCGTCACCGCATCAACAACTGCCGGTGTGCGTTGACCCATTGCGCAGCGCCTATGAAGCACCCCGGTGCTATTTTGTTATTAATTCATGGTTGACAAATGGTCTTTGCAAGTTATACAATTGTTGCGTATCAGTTTAAATTATTTCAGGGAACTGAACACTCAAACATGTAACAAAACCCCATTACAGCATTCTCCACAATCACACAACATATCTTGGTTAATTTTTGGTTTGCTAACCATTATGTCAACCGGCATGAGGGGGGCCATCATTCTGGATTGGGGTTGAAGATTGCACAAGATGAGCAGAATTCTCAAAGTGTGGGGGAGTGATGATGGATCTTGAATATGCAAAGTCGACAAGAATAGGAATGGACCTGGACGAGCTATCGTCCAATCCAAGGTCGAAAGTATTATTAATTGACGACGAATACGATACTGTGCAGTTATTGAAAGCCATTTTGCGCATGGCCGGTTTCGACGTGATCAGCGCCATGAACGGCGCCGAAGCGTTAAAGAAACTGGCATCCTACCAGCCGGACCTGATCCTGCTGGACCTGATGATGCCCACGATGGGTGGCTGGGAGACGTTCGACTACATCCGCCAGATGTCCAGCGTGCCGGTGATCGTCATTTCTGCCCTGGGGGAAAAAGAAAAAATTGTAGAAGGGCTCCAGAAAGGTGTGGACGACTACATCGGAAAGCCGTTCTACAACGAAGAAGTGATTGCCCGCATCGACGCCGTTTTGCGGCGCACCGGGAAAACTCAGCAGGTAAACCGGCTGGTCTTTCCCAAGATCGACCTGACCATCGACCTCTCGACGCAGGAAGTCCTCTTGAATGGGCAGTCCATCTACCTGACCAGCAAAGTTTTCTCGTTGTTGGCCATCCTGGCGAGAAGTGCGCCCTCCGTGGTTACCTACGAGGCGATTGCAACGGCTGTCTGGGGGAAAGACTCGGAAAAAGCGCGCAAACATACCAAGTTCTTGATCTACCTCTTGCGCCACAAATTCGACGAGGCAAGCCCAGGCCAAGAATTGATCATCAACGTGGACCGCTTAGGTTATAAGCTCCAGACGGAATAAAACCATCGTTTACGAACGGAAACGATGCTGGCTTTAGAACAAGCTCAAGAAAATCTCGACAATCTTGGGGTCGAAGTGCGTCCCGGAACAGCGGATCAGCTCTTGCATGGCTTCTTCAGTGGATAGAGCCGCACGGTAGATCCTGCCCTCGGTCATGGCGCCAAAGGCGTCGGCGACGGTGATGATGCGCGAGCCCAGGGGAATGTCGGTGCCGGAAAGCCCGTCCGGATAGCCGGTGCCGTTGTATTTCTCGTGATGCGAACGGATCAGCCTGGCGACCTGGGTCAAACCCCCTACCTGTGACACGATCTCGGCCCCAATGGCGGGATGGAGCCGCATGATGCCCCATTCGCTCTCGCTCAGCGGACCCGGCTTGTGCAAGATCTGGATGGGCACCCCGATTTTACCGATGTCGTGGAGCAGAGCGGCCCAACGGATGGTACGCACTTCTTCACGGCTGCATCCCAGGCGGTGGGCGATGGCTTCGGTAATGTAGATGATCCGCTCGCTGTGCTCTACCGTGGAAGCGTCGTAGGCGTTGGTCGCCTTGGCCAGCGCCAGGACGATGTCCGAATGGTCGCTCGTCTCCTGAAATGAGGAAACGATGTCACGGTAAACAGAGCCTAATTTCTGATGGGAAGTAGCGGTGACCCAATTTCCTTGTTCTATTTGAGGCGTATCCAGGAAGTTCTCGATATTTTTGCTCAAAATGACAACACCTTTAAACCCATCTCCGACCTGTATTGGCGCCAGGTGGACGTCTCTGGCGTCCAGGACCAGTGTAAGGCGTTTACTATCTTTAGAAGGTGAGGTAGTCAGTTGGATTTCCACCGGATCTGGTTTTCTCGTTCTGCGTTTAGCCGGCCTGCTAAAAGGCTTGAGCCCGGCAGGTCGTTCCCCAGAAATCGAGCTGGGGGTAAGTTTTCCGGAATAGTTCGACTGGAACAGCATGACGCCGTTCGATGCGTCCGTTCCTATTCCATTGACTATGCTCATCACGCCCGGTGAAACGAAACCGGATACGATTTCATAAGCAGTGTTGAAGATACGTTGAAGAAAAGGTATACGGTTCATGGCTATACCAGACCTGAAACTGTTGAGAAGTTGGCGAACACCTTCCTGTGACCCTGCCGCTGTGCCTGAGGGGGCGCCGTGTGCAGGAACGCTACCGGTAGCCGGTCGAGTTCCATGACGGCTTACCGTTTGAGCTGTTCGCCAACCCGATACAATAAACATAAGAAAGCCACTACCGGTAAATTCGTTTCGAAGAGCTGCGTTACTTAATCACCGGTGGCGCAGGCGCCAGAAGTGTAGCCGGCGAACTGGCTGAGCTGGTTGGCAAAATCGGCCAGTGTCGTGGCGCGGATGGAAGAGATGTGTTTGCATTCTTCGGAGACCAGGTGGAATGCTTCTCCACCATAGCCACAGGCCAAAGCTTTGGAAGGGTTGTTGAGCAGCATCTCCCGGAAGTGAGCATTGACGACCGCTGCCGTTAGCAGGCGGCTGAATTCCGGGTTCATCTGGCCCGTTCGCCGGGAACCACGAGAAGCGGACACAGGGGCGTAAGTCATGATTCACTCTCTTTCTGTGGTAGGCTGGGACCACCCAGCGACCATAACAATAAAAAAGCACCGAAAGCTACAACAAGGTCACCCATACTAAAGGCAACTTTGTAGGGCAGCCATTCTGGAAGCGAAAGACGGTCTGATAACCACCAAAGCCTGGTTTGCTCAACGGTCAGTACAATATCCTTGCTATCACCCAACCTGTGGCCGATCTGGAAAAAATCGGCGCCGGCGTTAGGGACGAGATGCAAGATTGTATCTGGGCTGATAGGCATAAAGCCACCATTGAGAACGATCACCAGAAAGTTCAATCCGAGACCGGCTCCCAGTGCCCAAAACCCTGGCTGTTGGCGATTAACCCAGGCAAAGAGGATTAATAACGCCTGTGACCCTACCAGGATCACCCTGGCCCACGTATCGGAAATCATCGGCCCAGAACCTGGTAGTTGAAAGGCAATTAATTGTGGAATGACGGCTACAATGACCAACCACTCTAATTTAAGGTTCAGCGTTTGGTACCGCCGTTTACCCCACTGGGACCGGATCCGCCCCGCTGCGAGGCCAAGGACAACGGCGATTAATATGATCATCTAGGCATTATCCGCCGACACCACCAATCGCCGCAGGAGCGCCAGCACCTAAGATGAAGAGAACCAGGACCAGGAGGAGGAAGAACAGGCGGCCGTGTTTCGGTTCAACAGTGGATGCGAGTTGGGTAATAATCTGGTTAATCATTTTTTGCTCCTTAGTGATTGATATGTATTGTTTTAATGCGCGCGAGGCTACAAACCAGGCTTCAAATTGGTCTCAAACAAAAAATACCGGCATTTTTTGCCGGTAATTCCTTACTCATTTTTAACCGTTAAGTTAGTGCATTAACGTATTGAAGAGGTCTTGCGTTTGGACGGAGGGCGGCGCATTAATTTCTTGCATCAGGGCTTGTTTGCAACGTTCGTATTGGCGGGCGACAGCGGCCCGGTTGCCCTGTGCAGACTGTACGCGCATAGCCAGGCGATGAGCGGCTTCGAAGCAGGGGTCTTCGGCCAACGTTCGACGACAGTAATCCAAGGCTGCATCAAACTGCTTTAGATCCATGTGGATTTCTGCAAGTTTCAACAAAGTATCCAGGTAAGCCTGGTAGATACGTTCACGTTCTGCCAGTACCCAGGACTCTTCGATTCCGGGCAGGTACATGCCCCGGTAATACTTGAGTGCAGTGCGGTAAAAATGAATTTGTTCGCTAGGTTGGGATGCCTTGCCGGCCAGGGAGATGTTTTTGTAGAAGTTTTCGACGTCGTAGTCGTAATCCAGGGAGCGATTGAAGCGGTAGTATTCTTCCTGAAAGGTAACGGCTTCTTTGCCCAACGCATGCCGCAGGCGGTAAATCAGGTTTTTGAAGCGGATCTTCAGCTCTGCCGGGGAAGCATCAGGCCAGAAGATGCTGCCGACGGATTCTTTGGTTAACCCTTCGGGGTGTGAAACCAGCAGGAAGAACAGGTCTCGGGCGGCTTTGGTCTGCCACAGCGAGCTGGTGATCAGGTGGCCGTTGAGCTTGACCTGCATGCGCCCCAGGGCGCGGATGAGCATTTTGGGCGGGGCGAAGGGCACGCTGGTGGCGTGCTGGCGTAGCTGGCGGCGCAAGATGGGGATGTGCTTTTCGAAGCGATCGATTTTGCGCACCAGGCTGGTGAGCAGTGGTTTGGTTGGGGCGCCGCCCATGAGGGGATCGATGTAGTCCCTGGCGTTCTTGGCGCTCACGATCAGCGGCTGACTGTTTTCTTCGGGAGGGATGAAGCTCATGGCTGTCTTAATCTGGTCCACGGCTTCATCTTTTTGCCCGGCGTGGAAACTGGTCAGGCCCCAGTAGAGATAGGCCCGAGAGGCTTCGACCAGGTAGCCTTCTTTTTTAAAGAAGGCCGACGCCCGAGACAGGTGCTGCCGGGCTTGTTCGAAATCGCCCTGGTCCATGTGCAGTGCGCTGGTCTCGAGGTCGTACAGGCTGCTCTCGTAAGTGGCCTGGTTGTTCTGCAGCATGCCGCGGGCGGTCTCGAACTTTTCGATGGCCGGTTCCAACTTGCCCTGCAGGCGGTACTGTGAAGCTTCGATCAGGTTGAGGTAGAAAAGCAGGAAACGGTCGTTGATTTGCTCGGCCAGGGCGTGCGCCTGGTTGTATGCACCCAGGGCTTCGTCGCCGGCCTCCAGGTCGCGATAAATATCTCCCAGGCTGGAAAGGGCAAAGGCTTCCAGGCGGGTGTAACCGCTGCTGCGGGCAAAATAGAGCGCTTTTTCCAGCGTGGTGGCTGCGGCTTCGTAATCCCCCAGGGTATGCTTCAGCACACCCAGGTTATTGAGCAAATTGGCCTGCCAGGCAGCGTTGCCGCTGGTGCGCCAGTATTCGTAGGCCTTCTGGTACATCTCTTCGGCGGCGGTATACTTGCCGGCCGCCACCTGCACGATACCGATTTCGAGCTGCAAGACGGCGATGTTCTCGCCTTCGTCCTGGGACTGGTACTCAGCCAGCGATTGGGCCAACCAATCCAACGACTCGGAGATTTTGCCGGTCTGGAAATAGCTCATCCCGATCGAGCGCATGGCCTCGGCCAGGACGGTGCACAGATCGGGGTCGCCCTTGGAAAGGCGAAACGCCACTTCGGCATCGGCCAGTGAGCGGGTGTGGTCGTCCATGATGCGGTAGGCCGAAGCACGGCGCACGTAGGACCTGGCCTGGATCATTTTTGTGGCCGGTGAGGGTGGGGCCGATTCGACCTGTTGGATGGCCTGGTCGAGATACTCGATGGCCTGGCGGATGTCGCTACGCATGATGGCCAGGCCGCCCCGCAGAGAGAGCAAGGCCGGGCGGCTGTCGATGGCTTCGGCCGGTAATTCAGTCAGCCAGCGCGTCAGGGTCGCCAGGCGGCCCTGGGAGAGCAGGGTCGTGCCCACACTCTCCGCCAGCTGCACCAGCTCGTCGGTCTGGCCGAGCTGCTGGTAGAGATTGAAGGATTTTTCCCATTCACCGTTTTTACTGTAGACTGCGGCCAGGGTTAGCTGGATGCAGCGGGTTTCATCAGGCCGCTCCTGCACCATGTGAGCGCGTAAGAAGTCTCGGAAAAGGTGATGGTAACGTAGCCAGGAGCCGTTCTCACCTACCGGCAGCACGAAGAGGTTGTGGCGCATGACCTTTTCCATGAGGTGGCGCCAGTTGGTCTTGGGACCCCCCAGGGCAGGTTGGATCACTTGTTCGCACAGGTCGGCATTGAACTCTTCCAACAGCGAGGTGCGCAGCAGGAATTCACGCAGCGCCTCGCTTTGTTGTTCCAGCACCTGTTGGGCCAGGTATTCGTACAGCCCGACGCCTGAAGTGCGTGCGATGCGCACCAGGTCGTTGGCCTGGCGATTGTTGGTCTGGGTGGAGAGCAGCAGCCCGGTAATCCAGCCCTCGGTTTGTTCGGCCAGCTCGTTGGCCGTCTGGTCCGAGATGGTGCGGTTGTAATTTTGCAGGAATAATTTCTTGATCTCTTCGGGGCGGAAGCCGAGCTCTTCGAAGGACAGACCGCCGACCTGGGACCGGGCCACCATAAGCGACAGGTTAGGCAGGGAGAGCAGCACGCGCGAGGTGATGATCAGGTGGCAGTTCTCGTCGCAGTCCTGGATGAAGCGGTTGACGAAATAACCGATGGCGTCATTGGTATCCACCAGGTGATAATCGTCCAGGACGATGACGAAATGCTCGCCGATGTTTTCGTAAACGTCGTTGACGATCACACTCACCAGGTAATCCAGGTCCAGTTTTTCCTGGTTGGTGTTTTTCAACGCAGAGAAGGAACTATTGCCGAATTTAGGGAAGCGCAGGTTAATCGATGCTATGAAATGGGTCAGAAAACGCTGCGGGTCGACATCCAACGTATCCAGAGCATACCAGCACACCGGGATTTCGATGCGGTAGGCAAAATCCAGCAAGAGCGAGGTCTTGCCGTAGCCGGCCGGGGCAGCCACAATGATCAATTTGTTGTCCATCAGCTCGTACATCAGGTCAAGCAGACGAGCGCGCGACAACAAATCTGTACGCTTACGCGGCAGTATGATCTTCGTGCTGGTTACCGGAATGTCATTTCTCATCTATTAAACTTGTTTAGACGCGTTTAGATGTGGAGACGTTCTATTATAGACTTATTTACTTATCTCTAACCGACAATTGTACTTTCCAATCTTACATGAGACTGTTCATAAAATCAACTATATCAAGCATACATACCTGAAGGATTCTGCGCTTTCGCGTTTAACTCCATGGGCGTGTGAAAGCCATGCCGGGGCACTCCCATGCCGCCCAGGAGCGGTGGATTGGGGCATTAAGATAACGCCACACTGCCGGAAAAGTTCTCCGGCAGTGTGGATGGGCAACCATGGAGGGTATTTAGCGTTTAACCTTGAGGGGCCGCCAGGGTCACGTCCAGGGAAACGGTCTTACCGTCGCGCAGGACGTCGATGGTGATCTGGTCACCCGGCTGGTGCTGCTGCAAGAGGTCTTTCAGGCTGTTCAGGTCGGTGACGTTATCCTGATCGATCCGGACGATGATATCGCCGCCGATGAGGATGGATTCACCGTTGATCTCGACCGGTTTGTAACTGCCACGGACTCCACCCAGGTCAGCCGGGCTGTCTTTGACAATTTCTTCCACCAGTACGCCCTGCTGGTCTTCGGGCAGTTCCATCGCCTGGGCGATATCGGTCGTGAGGCTCTTTCCGGTGATCCCTAACCAAACCTGTCCGTTCATAGCGGCTTCTTGTGAGCTACTCTCGTCGTTCGTGCCGGATGGGCGGGCTGCGATGGTTATCTGGAGCTCTTGTTCCTTTCCATCACGCAGTACTGTCATAGGATATGTCTTTCCGATTTCTGTATCGCTGGCAAGAATGGCCACCAGGTCGTTGAACTCATTGATGGTCTGGCCGTCGAATGAGACGATGACGTCTCCACCGATCACGAAATCCGTGCCGTTGATGGTGACCGATTTATCGCCACCGCGGATTCCGGCAGCATCGGCCGGGCTGTTGTTGGTCACTTCGATGACCAGGGCGCCGTGCTGGTGGTTGTCCAGGTCCATTTCTTGGGCCAGGTCGGGCGTGAGCGAGGTGCCTTTCAGGCCCAGCCAGGGGTGATCGTAATGGCCATCTGCAATCAGCACCGGGACGACTCTGTTGACGATGTTGGACGGGATGGCGAAGCCAACGCCGGCGCTGGCCCTCACGGGAGATTCGATGGCCGCGGTCACGCCGATGACCTCGCCCCGGTCGTTAACCAGGACACCGCCGGAATTACCCGGGTTGATGGGGGCGTCGGTTTGCAGGATGTCTGGGATGGAATAGTAGGCATCCAGGCTCTGGGAGCTGTCTACGGTCAGCGAGCGATTGATGGCGCTGATAATACCTGTGGTCATGGTGCCCGACAGCCCAAAGGGGTTGCCGATGGCAATGGCCAGCTGGCCAACCCGGACCTGGTCGGAATCGCCCATTTTGACCGGGTTCAGGGTATCGGGCAGTTCAGCGACTTTCAACACGGCCAGGTCGCTGTCTTTATCGGCCCCGACGACGGTCGCCTGGGTGGTGAAGCCATCGGCGAATTCGACGCTGATCTGGTCTGCGCCGTCGATGACGTGGTTATTGGTGATGATGTGACCTTCCTGGTCCCAGACGAACCCGGAGCCGAGGCTTTCCTGGGTTTGCTGGCCTTGTTCAGGCTGGGTGGGAAGCCCGGGGATGTCGAAGGGGAGATTGGGAATCCCCGAGAAATCCGGCGCGTTGCTGGTCGTAACAACCTGGATTGTGCTGATGTTGACCACAGACGGGCTCACCTGTTGGTAGATGTTTTCCAGGGTCCCCTGGACAGCGGCCAGCGTCTCCGGTGAGGAGCTGCTGCTACTGCCGGAGGCCGGTGCAGGCGCTTCCGCCGTTGGAGCGGCGCCGGCCTGGTCGGCCGTGGCCGTGGGCAGGGCGGGGATTACGGTTGGGTTGGCTACCGTGGTAGATAGAAAAGTCGGCAGGCCACAACCGGCGAGCAGGAACAAGCCAATCGTCATGACGATTGCAAATCGTTTCACCTGAGTCATTCTTTCTTTCCTCCATCATGTGGGTTGTGATTTCCAATAAGGCAAATGCTGATACCCTCTTTTCCGATAGCAAATTTATCACATTTGCGAATCGGCGTCCTTATCTTTGCCTTTGGAAAACCTTATCGAAACCTTAAGGTGGGCGAAAGAAACGACCCACCTGCCAGGAACCGCCGGGGTAGGGGAGTGCTCGCGAGCCGGTTTACACCAGGCTGCTGTCCAGCCAGATGGTGAACTTACTGCCCTGCCCGGGGGCGCTTTCGATGGTCAACTGTCCCCCGTGGGCGAGTACTACGTCGTTGGCGATGCTCAATCCCAGGCCCATTCCGTCTGAGAAGCGGCGCGCCGTACTGCCGCGGTAGAACGGGGTGAAGATCTTTTCGTGTTCGCTGGCCGGGATCCCGGGCCCGTTGTCCTCCACGCGGATCCAGTACCGTTCGCCTGCGAGGCCGGTGGCGATGCGCACCGCACCGCCCGGGGGCGTGTATTTAATAGCGTTACTCAACAAGTTGCCCACGGCCTGGGACAGGCGTTCCGGGTCGACGAACAGGCGTTGCGCCTGGGGCGACAAGGCCATGTCGAACCTGAGGTTTCCGGCCGTGGCGGTCTCCCGCCAGGGAGCCACGACTTCCGGCAGCCACTGGTCGATCTGGATGGCCTGGCGGTTCAGCTCCAGGCTCCCGGTGGTACGGTCGTAGAAATTAGCCAGCTCGTCCATGAGGTGCTGGAGGCGCAGCATTTCTCGGTCCATGCCGTGCAGCAGCTCCTGGCGCAGATCGGCTTCCTGGTCGGCGCCATTGAGCAGGGCCTGGATGGCCGAACGCAGCGCCCCCAGCGGGCGTCCGATTTCGTGCACCAGGTTGGCCAGCAGCCGGCGGCGGCCTTCTTCGAGGGTGTGCAGGCGCTCGGTCAGGTTGTTGAAGGCATGTAACAGCAGCTGGATCTCGCGCGGCCCTTTTTCGGGCAGTGGATCCAAACGCTGCCCGGTGGACAGGCTGTAGACGGCGTCGGTGGCCTGGCGCAGGGGACGCTCGATGCTGAGGGCCAAGGCCCATCCCAGCAGGCCGCCCAGGACCAGCCCGCCCACCAGGACGCCCAGGACCAGGTAGCGCAGCTGCTCGAAACGCTCCCAGGTGCGCGCCAGGGGCATGTTGAGGCGGATGACCCCGACGATGTTGCCGTTTTCATCGACTACGGGCACCATCAAGTCAACGACGTTGGAGGTGAAGGAGCGGATTTCCGGCGGCTCGATCTGTAAACTGGATTGGCCACTGAGGGCGTTGGATAGGGTATCTTTGGGAACCTGGGATTCGGTGCTGCCCTGGCCGATGGTATTGCTGGAAGCCAGCAGAACCCCCTTGGCGTCGAACAGCATGATCTCGGAATTCAATTCAGGGCTGATACGGGCGATAAAAAGCCGGGCCTCGTCCTGGCTGTGCCATACGGTGGACTGGTGGCTGGTCATTTCCATGATCAACACGGCCTGCATTTGCAGCTCGCGCGCCAGGCTGGTCAGGATCAGCTGGGACTGCAAAATGTAGAGCAGAGCCAGGCCAATGAGCGGCACAGTCAGCACCAGGGGTAAGATGTGGCTAAATATCAAACGAACACGTAAAGAGCGAATCATACCTCAAACCTCCTGAGGTACAAATTTGTAACCTACGCCGCGCACGGTGAGAATGTGTTGAGGAGAATCGGGATTGGTCTCAATCTTTTCGCGTAGCCAACGAATATGCACGTACAGCACTTGCGGCTCACCGACGAAACCCGGCCCCCACACGCGGGTGATGAGGTCAGCGGTGGTGACCACCTCGCCAGGAGCGCGCGCCAGGGTGTAGAGCAGGTCGAACTCGCGCGGCGACAGTACCACCGGTTTGCCGCCCTGTTCCACGGTGTGCGATAGGGGATCGATGACCAGGTCACCGGCGCTGATCTTCTCTTTGGGGGCCGGAAAGTTCTGTCCTCGCTGGGTGCGGCGCAGCACAGCTTTGATGCGCGCCAGCAGGATCTCCAGCTCGAAGGGCTTGGTGACGTAATCGTCGGCGCCCAGCTCCAGGCCCAGGAGCTCGTCCAGTTCCCTGCGCCGGGCGGTGAGGAAGATTACCGGCAGGTTGTAGTTTCCCTGGATGACTTTGAGGGCGTCCAGCCCATCCATGCCTGGCAGGCCGATGTCCAGTACGACCAGGTCCGGCGCGTTGGCTTCGATGATGGCCAGGGCGTCTTCGGCTGTACTGGCGGTGCTGGTGCGAAACCCGTTTTTCTCCAGATTGAACGCCAGACTGCGCCGGAGGAGGTCATCGTCGTCGACGATCAGGATGTGCTTTTGCAAAAGTTGCCTTTCCCTTCGATCTGCCTTCAGGCCCAGGCGGGCCTGGGAGTTGGACGTACCTGGTACAAATTATAATCCTGCCCGCAACCCTTCCCCAAGGAACAGGCAGGGTAAACGCATCTGGCAATGTAGATGCGTTGGCCCTGAAGGGGCAGGTTACCGGACGGCGGTTGCGTGGGCGGGAGAAATCGATTCTGCCTAGAGGCGTTATGAACTCTCCTCACCCCGGCAGCCGGGTCCGGTCGGGAGCGCGAGCGCGACCTGCTAATGGGAATGGGCGATTTTTCCCTGCGTCGTGCTCTGCGGCCTGGGGGAAACCGGCCGTGCGTAGGTTGGCTAGAGCGATCTGGCAAAATGCGCTTTTCCATCGCGGGGGCGGGCCGCCCTCACTCCCCTGCCCGCTCGCGCCTGGAGCGAAAGCCAACTTTCACGTTCCCGAGCGGATCATCGGGGCATGCCCGAGGCAGTGCGGGTAAGCCGCGGCGCCTTTTGCCAGCCGTGTTCGGTCGGGCGTGCGGGCCCGACCTGCTAATGGAAATTGGTGATTTCTTTCCCGGCCGTATGTACGGCCCGAGGCGGGGCGGGTAGGGCGATTTCTTCTGTGGGGTGCGTTGGCAACGCACCTCTTTTTCCGGTCGTACCGGCCCCCGGTCGAAGCAAACGAGCCAGTGTGGGGCGGCGGCCATTTTCATGTTCCCGAGCGGATCAACTGGGGTATACCTGAGACGGCGCGTGTAAGCCGGCATCCCTGGCCAGCCATGTTCGGTCGGGCGTGGAAGCCCGACCTGCTAATAGAAATTGGCCTTTTTTACCCTATCGGGGCACCTTACCCTGCGGAGCATGATATAGAAGCCCGACCTGCGAAATAAAATTGGCGATCTCTTTCCCGGTCATAGCCAGTCGGGCGTACCCTGGAATAATGCCCCAAGTTCATAACACCCTCTGGTGAAAACGTGAAGATTTGGATGTGGACGGCAAAGCTGGTACGAAATATGCACCTTTGCGGGTGGAACTCTCGTGCGGCTGTCACAGCCTGCCCTGAAAGACGGTCTACACCGGTGTAGCCGG
>JAAZNB010000481.1 GCA_012798515.1 Chloroflexota bacterium | reverse complement strand
CCCCTGCATAAACTTGAAAAACTTGATACACTTGGTCATAGAGCTTCCCTACCGGTAATTATGGATTTGCCAGATTCAAGTTTACTCGGTTTGGGAAGCTCTACCTTTTCATTTGTCCTAACTCATGTCCGAAGATCAGTAAAATTGCTATTGACACCATCGCTCGCCTTTGGTATAGTACTAACGATGAAACCTCTGGCGATTATCCATCATCATCATCCCAAACTTCCCCCTGCCTGACCGGTGGAGGTTAACTGCGGTTAACGCCAATCCATTTGTGGAATCCCAGCCCCCGGTCGCCCGGGGGATTTTGTTTTATACCTACCAGGAGAAGAAGACCATCATGAGCAATGACCCCAACACCGTGCGTTTGTCCCTCCCTTCTAAAGGACGCCTGGCCGAAGACAGCCTGGAGCTGCTTAGCGCCTGCGGCCTGAAAGTCTACAAACCCAACCCGCGCCAGTACGAAGCCCGTATCCCTGCCTTGCCGGAACTGGTGATCTTGTTTCAACGCCCGGGCGACATCGTCGTCAGCGTGCGCGACGGCAGCGTGGATTTTGGCATCACCGGCATGGACGTGATCGCCGAGCGCCAGGGCGAGAACGGCAGTATCCTGGTGTTGCACGATGAGCTCGGTTTTGGGCATTGCGGCCTGGCGCTGGCCGTCCCCGAAAGCTGGGAGAACGTGCACGACGTGGCCGGGTTGGGCAGCTACGCTGCTGCCTTGCAGCGCCCGCTGCGGGTGGCCACCAAGTACCCGGTGTTGACCGGCCGCTTTCTGAACCAGTTCAACATCGAGCACACCCTGATCTCGGCCGAGGGCACCCTGGAAACGGCGCCCTCCATCGGTTACGCCGACATCATTTCCGACCTGGTTTCATCCGGGCAGACGCTGCGCGACAACCGTCTGCGCCCGCTCACCGGTGGACTGATCTTGCAATCCCAGGCCGCCCTGATCGCCAACCGGGACACGCTGACCCACAATTCCCTGGCGCTCACTGTTGCCCGCCAGCTGCTCGAATACATCGAAGCTCACCTGCGCGCCAGCGATAACCTGGCCATCTTTGCCAACATGCGCGGTGAATCGCCCGAGGCCATCGCTGCCCGCATCTTTGCCCAGGAAACCATCGGCGGTCTGCAAGGGCCCACCCTGTCACGGGTGATGGTGCGCGAACAGGATCCCAACTGGTACGCGGTCAACATCATCGTGCACCGCAACGACCTGTTCCGCGCCGTCAGCGAATTGCGCGCCATCGGGGGCAGTGGAGTGGTGGTCATGCCGCTCAGTTACATTTTCGAAGAAGAGCCGCCGCGCTACACCGCCATGCTGAAGGCCCTGGAAGCCGCACGGTAAATATCCCGGAAGGAAGAATCTCATGTTACGATCCTTTGACGTTGCTTCTGCCCGCCAGGCTATCCTGAAACGGGTTCCGTTGGACGAAATGCCCGTGCCTCAAAGTATGCTAGACGGGATCATTCGCCTGTTTGGCGAACCGCTCACGCCGGCCCAGGTTGTGGACCGCATCCTGGACGACGTACGCCGTCGCGGCGACGCGGCGCTGCAAGAATGGACTACCCGCCTGGACGGCGGCGTGGAGAGCTTACGTGTCCCGGCAGAAGAGATTTCTGCTGCCATGGCGGCGTTGGAGCCCGGTCTGCGCGGCTCGATCGAGCTGGCTACCGAGCGAGTACGCCGCTTCCACCAGGCGCAGCCGGTGACTTCCTGGATGACGCAGGCCCTGGGTGGCACGTTGGGACAGTTCGTGCGCCCCATCCGGCGCGTCGGGCTGTACGTTCCGGCCGGCAGCGCGCCTTTGCCGTCGTCGGTGCTCATGTCGGCCATCCCCGCCCAGGTGGCCGGGGTGAAGGAGATCGCCCTGGTGGCGCCGCCCGACCGCAGCACCGGCAAGGTCAGCCCGGTGATCCTGGCCGCTGCCGGGCTGCTGGGCATTACTGAAATCTACGCCATCGGCGGGGCGCAGGCCATCGCTGCCCTGGCGTATGGCACCCAGACCATCCGCCGCGTGGACAAGATCTTCGGCCCCGGCAATCTATTCGTGACCCTGGCCAAGCGCCAGGTGTTCGGGTTGGTGGGCATCGATAGCGTGGCCGGCCCGACCGAGACGGTGGTGGTAGCCGACGAGAGCGCCAACCCCGAATGGGTGGCCGCCGACCTGCTGGCCCAGGCCGAACACGATGTGCTGGCCAGCGCCATCCTGCTCACCCCGTCGATGCAGCTGATCCAGGCCGTACAGGCCGCGGTGGCGCGCCAGCTGGAAGAGCGCGGGCGCAGCCCGGTCATCTCGGGCTCGCTCGAAAACCGCAGCGGGGCGGTGCATACCGCCGACCTGGCCGAGGCCGT
>JAAZNB010000480.1 GCA_012798515.1 Chloroflexota bacterium | reverse complement strand
GAGTTGACGCGTGGCATTCATGTCTACCAGGGCACGGATTACAGCGCCCGTATCAAAGTCTCTCAATTGATCAACCAGAGTTCCGGCCTGGCCGATTTCGAGACCGAGAAACCGCGCGGCGGCCAGAGCGTGCTGGACGAGCTGAAAGCCGGCCACGACCGGGGCATCGACACCCAGGAGGCGCTGCAGCTCGTGCGCAGCCTGGCGCCCCATTTCCCACCGGGTACCCCGGGCAAAGCCTATTATTCGAACTTCAACTATCGCCTCCTGGGGGTCATCATCGAGAGCCTGACCCACCAGCCCATGGCGGTGAACTTCCAGGAACGCATCTGTGCTCCCCTGGGTCTGGAACGCACCTACCTGTACGATTGGCAGCACCCCCGCGCGGACGATTTGCCCGCCACCCTCTACCTGGGCCGCTCCCCGGCCAACGTGCCCCAATACCTGTCGTCCAACGTGTCTGACGGCGGCCTGGTCTCCACCGCGTCCGAATGCATGCGCTTCCTGCGGGCCTTCTTCGAGGGCCGGCTGTTCGACAAGGCCCTGCTCGACAGGATGATGGTCTGGAACGCCCTGTTCTTTCCCCTGCGCTACGGTTATGGCCTGATGTATTTCCGCCTGCCGCGCTATTTCTGGATCTGGCCGCTCCCCGAGTTCGTGGGCCATTCCGGCTCGGTGGGCTCGTTTGCCTTTGCCTGCCCGTCGCGCTCCCTGTACCTCACCGGGACGCTCAACCAGGTGGCTTCACCTGCCAGACCGTTTTTCTTCATGATGGACCTGGTCCGCGCCGTGAGCTGAGAAGGGGGGCTTTGGAAGCGCGAAACGGCGTCCCCGGCGGAAGTTCCCGTGCTCAGAGGCCTCTTTTTATTTTACAAATCTAGATTATAATAAAGTAGATTTGTGTTTTTGGAGGCCGGCATGTTCATCGACCGACAGTCCGAATTGGATCAGTTCAATCGTCTGTATCATTCCGGGCGGGCTGAACTGCTCGTCCTTTACGGCCGCCGCCGGGTCGGGAAGACCGAACTGCTGCGCGTCTTCTGCCAGGACAAGGCGCACATTTACTTCATTGCTACGCTCAGCTCCGATAGCGATCAGTTGGCGGCTTTCTCACAGCAGATCTGGCGTTACGCCCACCCCGACGGCAGCCAGGGCCCGGTGTATGTTTCCTGGGAGGCTGCCTTTGCCGCCCTCGCGGCCCTGCCCGGTCGCCCCGTGGTGGTGCTGGATGAGTTCACCTATCTGATCAGCGGTAACAAGGCCATTCCATCCATCTTGCAAAAGGTCTGGGACCAACAGCTCAAGGACGCTGCGTTGATGCTGGTGTTGTGCGGTTCGTACATCGGGATGATGGAGACGGAAGTGCTGGCTTACCGGGCGCCGCTCTACGGCCGTCGCACGGCCAGCGCCCTGCTTCCGGCGTTGGATTTTCCCTCTTCGACCCTGTTCTTTCCTGAATATCCTCCCGAGGAGCGCTTCCTGGCCTGGGCCATTCTGGGTGGGATGCCCTATTACCTGCGTACCTTCGACCCCGGCCTGGATATTCTCACCAACGTCCGCCGCAGCATCCTCGACCCGCAGTCCGGCACGCTGTACAACGAGCCGCGCCTGCTGCTGATGGAAGAACTGCACGAACCGCGTAACTACTTTTCCATCCTGCGCGCCATTGCCCAGGGGCGTACCCGTCTGAACGAGATCGCCCAGGGTTCGGGCGTGGGTCCGCCCGGGACGGTGGCGCGATACCTGGACATCCTGCAGCAAATGCGCCTGGTCACCCGCCGTGTGCCGGCCACGGAGCACCAACCGGAAAAGAGCAAGAAAGGCCTGTACCAGATCGATGATCATTTCCTGCGCTTCTGGTTCCGCTACGTACACCCCAACCAGGCGGCCATCGACCTGGGTCTGGCGGATGCCATACTGGAGCAACGTATCCGTCCCGACCTGGAGCACTTTGCCGCGGCGGCTTTCGAGGAGGCCGCACAGGGATACGTGGCTGCGCTGGCGCGTACCGGGGAGCTCCCTTTCCTGCCGGAGCGCATCGGGGCCTGGTGGGACCGCACAGCCGAGATCGACCTTCTGGCGGTGAGCGACGCGCAGGGCGCTCTTCTGGCCGGCGAGTGCAAGTGGTCGGCCCATCCGGTGGGGACGAACGTCCTGGAAGAGCTCCGGCGCAAAATGGAGGCCCTCAACCGGTCTGGGGCCTGGACGGAAGTACACTACTGCCTGTTCTCTCGCACCGGGTTCACCCCCGCCTTGATCCGGCAGGCTGCAGACGAGCACGTGCTGCTGGCCGGCGTGGAGCAGATGTTGGGCCCGGGGTGAGAGAAGATCAAAATAGTTTGCTATCGTATAATTAAGTCATCGCTTAACATTCCCCCCTGCTCCCCGCCGCACCCTACCCGCGCCCATGATCTTCACCCTTTCCACTACCCATACCCCGGCCACCGACCTTGGCTTCCTGTTATACAAGCACCCCGATCGATTGCAAACCTTTCAGCTGCGTTTCGGGCAGGCGCACGTGTATTATCCCCTCGCCACACCGGAGAAATGCACCGCGGCTCTGCTGCTGGACATCGACCCGATCCAGTTGTTTCGCAGCCAGAAGGTCAGTGGCAATAGCAGTTTCGCCCTGCGGCAGTACGTCAATGACCGGCCGTACGTGGCTTCTTCCCTGCTCAGCGTGGCCATTGCCCAGGTGTACGGCTCGGCCCTGAGCGGCGTTTGCAAGAGCAAGCCCGAGCTGGCCGCCCGGGAGCTGCCCTTCGAGGCGAGCCTCTCCGTGCTGCCCAGCCGCGGGGGAGAGGACCTCCTGCACCATCTTTTCGAGCCCCTGGGGTACGATCTGAAGATACATACCTATCCCCTGGATGCCCGCTTCCCCGAGTGGGGGCCCAGCGAGGCCTTCACCGTCGAGCTGCGGAGCCACAAACGGCTCCAGGATTTGCTCGCCCACCTGTACGTGCTCATCCCCGTCCTGGATGACGACAAGCATTATTACGTCGGCGAAGACGAGATCGACAAGCTGCTGGCCCGCGGCGAGGGTTGGCTTGCCTCTCACCCGGCGCGCCAGCTGATCGTCGAGCGCTACCTGCGCCACCGGCGCAAGCTCACTGCCTCGGCCCTCAGCCAGTTGCGCGAAGAGGACGCCCCCGACGAAGCCGGGGACGAACAGTCCGGCCGGAAAGAAGAAAGCATCGAGAAATCCACCGGTCTGCACCAGCAGCGCCTGGATGCGGTGGTCGATCGCTTG
Source organism: Chloroflexota bacterium (assembly GCA_012798515.1). Lineage (GTDB taxonomy): Bacteria > Chloroflexota > Anaerolineae > Anaerolineales > Anaerolineaceae > JAAZNB01. Next base: position 2,409 of record JAAZNB010000480.1, on the reverse strand, counting down.
CATGCCAGCGGCGCCCGCCGTGTGGCTGACCTGGGCTGTGGGGAGGGCCGCCTGATCGGCCTGCTGCTGCCCGACGGGCAGTTCACCCAGGTGCTGGGTATGGACGTCTCGGCGCGCAGCCTGAGTGAGGCCGCCTATCGCTTGCAGCTGGATCGCCTGCCCGGCGCACAGCGCCGCAAGCTCACCCTGATCCAGGGCTCCTTGCTGTACCGCGACCGGCGCCTGGCCGGGTACGAGGCCGTCACGCTGGTGGAGGTGATCGAGCACCTGGATCCCGCCCGCCTGGAGGTCGTGGAGCGGGTGGTGTTTGGCCAGGCCCAACCGGGCCTGGTGATCTTGACCACCCCCAACCGGGAGTACAACCGCCTGTGGCCCGGCCTGCCGGCCGGGGAGCTGCGCCACCCCGACCACCATTTCGAATGGACGCGGGCCGAGTTCCAATCCTGGGCCGAGGGCGTGGCCGGGGCGTATGGATACGGCCTGGCCATCCTGCCCGTCGGTTCCCTGGACCCGCAAGCCGGCCCGCCCACGCAAATGGCGGTCTTCACCCGGGAAGGGAGGGGCGCATGAGCACGCTCACCATCCCCGAACTTTCTCTGGTGGTGCTGATCGGCCCCTCGGGCTCGGGCAAGTCCACCTTTGCCCGCCGGCACTTCCTGCTCACTGAAGTGATCTCCTCCGATTTCTGCCGGGCGCTGATCGCCGATGACGAGAACGACCAGGCTTCCACTGCCGAGGCCTTCGACCTGTTGCACGTCATTGCCGGCAAACGCCTGGCCGGCGGGCGGCTGGCGGTGGTCGACGCCACTAACGTGCAGCCCACAGCGCGCCGCTCGCTGGTGGCCCTGGCCCGCGAGTATCACGCCGTGCCCGTGGCGCTGGTCTTCGACCTGCCCGAAGGGCAGTGCCAGGACCGCAACCGGGCCCGCTCCGACCGCCAGATTCCCGCCGGCGCCCTGCATCGCCAGGTGGAACAGATGCGCCGCGGCCTGCGCGGGCTGCAAAAGGAAGGCTTCCGCTACGTGTTTCGGCTGACCAGCGACCAGCAGGTCGAGGCGGCGCAGATACAACGCCAGCCTACCTGGACCAATCGGAGCGGCGAGCACGGCCCCTTCGATGTGATCGGGGACGTGCACGGCTGCTGTGACGAGCTGGAGACCCTGCTGGAAGAATTGGGCTACGTCTTCACCCTCACGGACGGCTCCGGTACCTACTCGCGACTTTATTCCCATCCCCAGGGACGCAAGGCCGTCTTCCTGGGCGACCTGGTCGACCGCGGCCCGCGTGTCCTGGATACCCTCCAGCTGGTGCACAGCATGGTACAGGCCGGCAACGCCCTGGCCGTGCCGGGCAACCACGACGCCCGGTTGGTGCGCAAGCTGCAGGGGCGGGACGTGCAGGTTACCCACGGCTTGAAGAGCACGCTGGATGAATTCGACGCCCTCCCGGACGACGTGCGGGGTGCGTTGGCGCGCGACCTGGGCGCTTTCCTGGACGGTCTGATCAGCCATTACGTCCTGGATGAAGGCCAGCTGGTGGTGGCCCACGCCGGGATGCTGGAGAGCATGCAGGGCCGCGCCTCGGCCCAGGTGCGCGACTTTGCCCTTTACGGCGAGACCACCGGGGAGACGGACGAGTTCGGCCTCCTGGTGCGCAACCAATGGGCCGCCGAGTACCGGGGTAAGGCCCGGGTGGTCTACGGGCACGTTCCGGTGCTGCAGCCCGAATGGCTGAACAATACCATCGACGTGGATACCGGCTGTGTGTATGGGGGCAGGCTGACCGCCCTGCGGTATCCCGAGCTGGAGCTGGTCTCGGTGCCCGCCCGGCGGGTCTATCGCCAGCCCGAGCGGCCCTTCCTGCAGCCGCAGGCGGAGCGCCTGTCTGCCCAGCAACAGCAGGACGAGCTGCTCGACGTCCAGGATGTGTTGGGCAAACACGGGGTGGAGACGGCCCTGATGGGCCACGTTACCATCCCGGAGGGTAACAGCGCCGCGGCGCTGGAGGTGATGAGCCGTTTCATCGTCCACCCCCAGTGGCTGATCTATCTCCCGCCCACCATGTCTCCGCCCGAGGCCACACAGCATCCGGGCTACCTGGAATACCCGGCCGAAGCCTTTGCCTACTACCGCAAGAATGGCGTGGGACAGGTGGTTTGCGAGCAGAAACATATGGGCTCGCGCCTGGTAGCCGTGGTCTGCCGGGACGCAGAGGTGGCTCTGCGCCGCTTTGGGCTGGGTGACCAGGGCAGCGGGGTGTTGTATACCCGCACCGGCCGGCGTTTCTTCGCCGACGCCGGCCTGGAGACCGCCCTGCTGGACCAGCTCCGCGCCGGGCTGGAGGCCTCCGGCTTCTGGGAGGCGTTCCACACCGGCTGGGTTTGCCTGGACTGTGAACTGATGCCCTGGT